>NZ_JAGYGD010000020.1:0-136998 GCF_019947275.1 Pseudomonas sp. GL-RE-29 | reverse complement strand
AAATTGCCATCGCCAGCAAGCCGGCTCCTACAGTTTTTTCTGCGTCCAGGAGACCCTATTTTGTCTGCTCCTATACCCGTCACAATCCTCAGCGGCTTCCTCGGCGCCGGCAAAACCACGCTGCTGCGCCACCTGCTCAAAGCCGAGCACGGCCTGAAGATCGCCGTGATCGAAAATGAATTCAGCGACGCCGGCATCGACACCCAACTGTTGGGCGAGGAGCCGGTGCAAGTGATGACGCTGTCCAACGGCTGCGTCTGCTGCACCATCCACACCGACCTGACCAAGGCCTTGTACCTGCTGCTCGAACGCCTGGACAGTGGCGAAATCGCCTTTGACCGACTAGTGATCGAATGCACCGGTTTGGCCGATCCGGCACCGGTGGCGCAGACTTTTTTCATCGATGAGGAATTGCGCGAGCGCTACATCCTTGACGGCATCATCACCCTGGTGGATGCGGCGCACGCCGAAACGCACCTGACCCAGACCATCGCCCAGGCGCAAATCGGTTTTGCCGACCGTTTGCTGGTCAGCAAACGCGATCTGGTGGACGAGCCGACCTTCAACGCATTGAGCGAACGCCTGACTCGGATCAACCGGCGCGCGCCGATTCGTGTGGTCGATCACGGCAACATCGACTTGGCCGAACTGCTCGATGTTCGCGGCTTCAATCTCAATGCCGACCTCGGTGGCGGTGTGAGTTTGCGCCCGGTGAGCCAAGCCCCGTCCATCGACCGCATTTCCAGCCTGGTGCTGCGCACAGACAAACCGCTGGATATCGACAAACTCAGCGAGTTCATGAACGAGCTGCTGGAAGACCATGGCAAGCAATTGCTGCGCTACAAAGGTGTGTTGAACATCCTTGGCGAGCCACGGCGAATGGTGTTTCAAGGCGTGCTGAAGCTTTATGGTTTCGACTGGGATACCGAGTGGGCCGAAGACGAAGTGCGCGAGAGCGTGATTGTGTTCATTGCCGATGATCTGCCGGAAAAGAAAATTCGTGAGGGGTTTGCACGAGTAGCGGCGGAATGAGCCTGTTAAAGGGTGTTGTTTAGTTATATTTTTATAAATATTTATTTGGCGGTTCTGTTGGGTTGTCAGGGAGTTTGGGGTTTTGGTTGTTGCTGTATGTGTAAATTGTAAGTGGGTTGTTGATTTTTGTTACTTGCTCGTAGCGGGTAAGTGAGTGGTGAGTTTACATTTGGTTCGAATTGATTGGCGGTGGCAGAGTGTTTTGAGTGATAACTTTAATGGCGCCAAACAAGGCGACTAATAATTATCAGGAGAAATTTATGCAAGAGCAAATCATGGATCTGTCCGGTGAACTGGATGCCGAGTTCGAAGCTTACGTAAGCGCCGCTGATGCCAATGTCGGTGGTGAAGGCATGTGCACCAACATGTCGTGCGGAACCTTGCATTGCACGGTCCTGGGCTGCGGCTGCTAACTTCCCCCTAATGCAGGGTGGGTCATAGACCCACCTTGCTTTATCACGAGCGGTTAGCAATGTTGACTGATGTTTTGAATTTCACTGAACATAAAACATGGGGCGTGAAATCAGCGCTGGATCAAGAAGCGCTGCGCAAGAGTCTCGAACTTTTACACAAAAATGATTACGCCACTCTGCGTCATTTCGGTGTCGACCGAAAAAAATTACTTGAGAGTGTTTATTTGCTTGAATCCTCGGATAACCAAGGGGTTTCGCCGGCAGTTCAAACTCTTCAAGATAAAGTCAGAAGCCTTTCTTTATTACCGGTTGAGTGCGATATAAATGGCGAAGAAAATTTCGGTCGGTTTTGTGCTTCGTGGTATGGGTACTTCAAGTGTTGTTTCGAGCAAAACGGTAAATACAATTCTGCTTGTAAGTTAATTGATGTAATGACTTTTTTGTCAAGTGTACGCCCGTATATAACGGCCCGGGTGAAGTACTTGGCGGAAAAGTCGCTGGTTCATCAGTTAAACAGTCGGATTGCCGACGGCGCCGAGCTGGATCTTGAATCGTTTGACCAGACGCTAGTAGACGAGACGCTGGTTGAATTTCTGGGCGCATACCCGGTGCTGGCACGTTTGCTGGTGGATTTGATCGAAGACACGGTGGCCTACCTTTACAAAGTCATCGAGCATTTCGCAGAAGATTTCAATCGGCTCGGACCGGCTTTTGAGTTGGCCGCAAAGCGGATCGACTCGATACTCCTCGGCCAGGGAGACGCCCATGCCAATGGCGAAACGGTCTGTTTCATTCAGGTCGGTGGTCAGTCGCTGGTGTACAAGCCAAGGAGCAATAGCGAAGCGTTTTTTTACAATGCATTGCTGCATCACCTGCATGACAGGACCGGAGATCCCGGTTTCGCCATTTACGCTCCGGTCATGGTGTCTCGGGAAAACCGTTGCTGGATCGAAAAAATCGAGAATCTGCCTTGTGAATCGGAAGCGGAACTGGCCCTTTTCTTCCAGCGCCTAGGCACCCAGGTCGCGGTTATTCACGCCTTGAACGGCATCGATTTTCACTACGAAAACCTGATCGCCTGTGGCAGTAGCCCGGTGATGATCGATCTGGAGTGCCTGTTCACGTCTTCCATGATCGATTTGCGGACCAATCTGCCCCACAGCCGTGCGCTGTTCAAAACCATCAAGCTCAATGGGCAGTCAGTATTTTCCAGTGGCTTCGTGCCTTATTCACCGGACTCTGACAATGACTACAGCGGCCTGAGCCGACAGCAACAATTTGCGGGGAAAAGAAAACAGCTGGTCCGCGAACAAGGCTTTTACCGCTTGAAAAAAGTCGACTTCGACAGTCATCCGGTTATTCGGCACCTGCCCGTTTTCAATGGCGAGACGCATTCTGTCTCTGACTACAAAGACGCATTTCTCCTCGGTTTCGAGCGCGGTTACGATGAATTGATCAATCACCGGGACGCGCTAGTGGAATTGCTCGCGCAGCATGCCGGGACGTTGAAAACCCGCGTCCTGATCAAAAATACCCAGCGTTACGCGGACTTCATCGCGATGATGCTCCATCCGCGCTTTACCCGCTGCGGGGTGCAGCATGAGTTGCTGCTGGCGACCTTATGGTCGGATCTGAGCGAAACACTCAACGATTACAACATTCCCAAGCATGAAATCGATGATCTGAAGAAAGCCAACATTCCGTGTTTCACCCTACCTTTGCTTTCCAGTCATTTGATCAATTCCCATGGCGAGGCCGTGGCCCCGTTGGCCATCGAACGCCCGTTCAACAGTTGCCGACGGAAGCTGGAACACCTGTCTTGCGCCGACAAAGCATTGCAAATTCATATTTTGCAGATGTGTCTATTCCCCGTCGCCAATGAGGCGTTGCCACTCAACCGCGCACATCATTTGAAAGCGGTGCCGGAGTTGAACCGGGCGCAGTACCTCGAAGGCGCCGTTAACATTGCCGGGGTCATCGAGAGACTGCGCATCGACGGCGAAGAGGGGGATGTAGCCTGGACATTCATGGACACGCACCCACGAACCCAGCGTCATTTCATTACGCCCATGGGCAGCGGTTTGTACAACGGCATGGGCGGCTTGGCGATTTTCTTTCTAAGTTTGTTCCGCACCAGCGGTTCGGCGCGATATCTGAGCGACGCCGAGAGAATCCTGTGCGCGATGACCAAGTCCCAAGGCCATTTCCCCAGCGAGTCGAGCGTCAGTGCTTATTTCGGCCTGACCTCGTATCTGTACGTTCTGGTCAATTACCAAATAATCACCGGTCGCCATACTTACCAAGCGATCATTGAGGAGCAGTTGCTCAAACTGGAAGATTTTCCACAGGACGGCGACGAGTTCGATTTCATTCACGGTTGGTGCGGGGCCGTGATCGTGTTGGTGAACCTCTATCAACTTGAAAAGCGCGAAACCCTACGGCCTCTTATCGAAAAGTTCTCGCAGGTCATTCAATCCGCGCTGACACTGGAAAACGGAACATTGTTGCTCAAGGCGACGGGCAAACCGCTGTGGACGGGTTTTTCCCACGGTATTTCCGGTGTCTTGATGGCCCTGGGCAAGGTCTGGGAAGTGACGAAAGATCCACTTCTGCCAGGAGTGATCGCCCAGTGGGTGCAGGCAGAGAACCGCCTTACGGTGGACGGTTTCTGGCTTGATCTGCGGGAGAGCGCAAAGTCTTCTACCACGATCAAGTGGTGTCATGGCGACGCGGGCATTCTGCTTTGTCGACGCTGGTTGCTCCAATCGATGGCCGACGTGCTGGACGTCGAAACCAGGGTAACGCTCGAACAGGATGCAGAACGTTGCGAACGTCATCTCTGGGAACAGGGGCTGGAGTCTGGTTACAGCCTGTGTCACGGGGATTTCGGCAATCTTGTGTGCTTGCTGAAACTCTACCGCGACACCCACAACGACGCGGGTGTCGCAAAGGTAAAACGCGCGCTCTCTCAGGTCGCCCATAACTTCTTCAATGAAGACTTTCTCGAGGAGCGCAATGTCCCCGATCTGGGAATGATGCTGGGGATTGCCGGCGTCGGCCAGGCCTTGTTGCATGCTGCGGACGACAGTTTGCCAGAGGTGTTGTCGTTGGACTTCGCAAGGTTTAACCCGGCCGATTGAGCTTTCTCTGATTAGAAAACAGGGGGGACCGGTCATCACTGGCCGGTTTCTTATTGCTGTGTGCTGACCAGACTTTGTTCGATTTCATCCAGATGCTGGTTGATCAATCGCACTGCGGTAGCGATTTCAGTTTGTTCCAGGGCATCGACGATTGCGGCCTGTCGGCGCCAGCAACAATAGCCTTCAATGTTTGTCGCGAACCGTGCAATCGCCAAAGAGGTTAATGGCACCAGGCTGCCAATGAAGTTCGCTAGCGGATTATTGCCGGCCATGCTCGCCAGTTGCAGGTGAAACTCACCCGACAGTCGGATTGCCGGTCCGCGCTGACCACGATCCTGATATTTGCGTTGCTCATCTATCAGGTCACGCAATGTGTTCAGGTCGCCGGGGCGATGGTGCTGGCCGGCAAGTTGAACGAGCGTGGTCTCGGCCAGGCGTCGTGCGTGCAATACCTGTCGGGTTTGCTCGCAAGTTGGCGCTGCGATGCGCGGGCGATGATTGGGCCGCAGGATGACCACTTGCTCATGGTACAGGCGCACCAGCACCCGGCGTATTTCACTGCGGCCAGCACCGAACATCTGTCCCAGGCTGTCTTCGGTAAAGCGGCTGGCAGAATCAATGCGCTGATCAAGAATGGCGTCGAAAATCTGTGAATAAAGGTCCTCAGCCGAAAGCTTCTGGCCACGGACGCGGGAAAAGGGCAGGGCCGTAGGTGTGTCGCGGTTGTATTGCGCTGAGGCGAAGCTGTTCATGGCCTGTCTCCGGTTCGAGGAGGATTCAACTGCGGAGGTTGTCATCCGGAATGTTCAATTCGATGCCCATCCGCTGGCCTTCGCGAAGGATGTGCCGACGCATTTCGGCGCTCGCTTGAGCGCTGTTCTTGCTGCGAATCGCCCGTACCACGGCTTCGTTCTCTTCGAGGCGTTCAGCCAGGTGCTCCGGAGAGTTGCGCAGCACCTCGGCGCTTTGCTTAAGGGCGTTGCTGGTCTGCTGGACCACGCTCTGGAAGATCGGATTCGACGTGAGTGTGAACAGCTCTTCGTGGAACGCGATGTAAGCGTTCACGCCGGCCTCGCTGTCGTTGGCTTCCAGGGCTTCGCGCATGTCCATCAGGGTCAGGCGCAGTTGCCCGACTTCCTTGCTGCTGATGGATTGCGCCACCAGGCCGACGATGAACGGCTCAAGGGTGTAGCGCAGTTGCAGCACGTCTTCCAGGCTCGCCGCGGCCACTGCACTGTCATGCGACTGGCTGTCGGCGAGATTGGCTTCCAGCACCACCACGCCTTTGCCCGGCATCGACCGAACCAGGCCAAGGGTTTCCAGCACGATCACCGCTTCACGCAGGCTCGGGCGGCTGATGCCCAGTTGCTCGGCCAGTTCACGTTGCCCCGGCAACATTTCGCCGGAGCGCCACTGACCGCGGGCCAGTGCGGCCCGAAGTTTTTCTACGACGGAATTTACGACGGTTGATGTACTAATCACTTGATTGCTCCATGAGCCTGTAAGGGCGGTATCGCAGGCAGGATCAAAAAATCAAAAGATCGCAGCCTGCGGCAGCTCCTGCAGTGGTGAACTCAGAATTCCTGTTGATGGGCGGGTGTCACTGGTTTTCGCGGCTGGAAGGTATAACCCACCTGGCCGGAAAGCACCTTGTTCGCCCGTTGCACATCGATGTCTTTTTCCCAGCGAGCGATGGCCACGGTCGCCACGCAGTTGCCGATCAGGTTGGTCAGCGCACGGCCGATGCCCATGAACCAGTCCACGGCCAACACCAACACCAGGCCGACCACCGGGATCGCCGGAATGGCGGTCAGGGTCGCTGCCAGAATCACCAACGCCGAGCCCGGGATACCGTGTGCGCCCTTGGACGTGATCAGCGACACCAACAGAATCGTCAGCAGATCGGTCATGGCCAGCGGCGTGCCGGTGGCATTGGCGATGAACACGATGGCCAGGGTCAGGTAGATCGAAAAACCGTCGAGGTTGAACGAGTACCCGGTGGGAATCACCAGCCCGACCGTGGAGCTGCCAATACCCAGATGCTCAAGCTTGCGCATGATTTGTGGCAGCACGGCGTCGGACGAGGCGGTGCCCATGACGATCAGCAGCTCTTCACGCAGGTACTTGAGCAACGGCCACATTTTCAGGCCGGACAGGCGCATCACCAGGCCGAGAATCAGCGCGACGAAGGCGATGCAGGTCAGGTAAAACAGGCCGACCAGGCTGCCCAGATGCTGTAACGAATCCAGGCCATATTTGCTGGTGGTGAAGGCAATAGCGCCGAACACGCCGATCGGCGCCAGACGCACGATCATGCCCATGATGCGGAAGATCACGTGGCTCAGCTCATTGATCAGTCGTGAAATACCCGACGCCGCTTCGCCCACCAGATTCAGCGCGCTGCCGAACAGCACGGAAAACAGCAGGACTTGCAGGATGTTGTTGTCAGCAAAGGCGCCAATCACCGAAGTCGGAATCAGGTCCATCAAGAACTGCGTGGTGGTGTGCATGTGCTGGCCGCGCTGGGCGATATCGCCCATGTCGGCAGCGGAAAGCTGATCCAGATGAATGTTCGCGCCACTACCGATACCGGTGCTGAAGGCGAACACCAGGCCGATCACCAGAGCGATGGTAGTCAGCACTTCGAAGTAGATCACCGATTTGAGGCCGATGCGTCCGACCTTCTTCAGATCGCCGGCACCGCTGATGCCGCTGACCACGACGCAGAACACGATCAGGCCGATGAGCATTTTGATCAGCTTGATAAAGCCGTCACCGAGGGGTTTGAGCTGAGCGGAGTATTCAGGAAGGGTCAGCCCGCAGACGATGCCGAGCACCAGTCCGAGAACCACTTGGAGGAAGATTGAACGCGAGCACCATCTGAGCATGGGAGGAATCCTGGTCGGTGTCCTGGCTGCCGTGCGCTGTGCGCATCAGATTCAGGACTTAATTATTGTGGTCTTACCGGTATGTCCAGTGCAGGCGCAGTCTAGGCGAGGATTTTCATTAACCGCAAGTGGAAATTATGAAATTGGCATGACCGGTCTGACCAGTGGTGCAGACCTTATAGGAGCCCGCTTGCTGGCGATGGCGGCCGAGAGATCTTTCCAAGGCTCAAGGACAAATCGCCAGCAAGCCGGCTCCTACAAATCCAGGGCGAAAAAAAACCGGCCATCTCTGGCCGGTTTTTCATGCAGCAGATTTAACGGGGCTATTAAGCGCCGTACACCGGCAGCTTCTTGCAGATCGCCTTGACCTTCTCGCGAACGGCGTCGATCACCGCTTCGTTGTTCAGGTCAGCCAGGATGTCGCAGATCCAGCCCGCCAGTTCCTTGCACTCTGCTTCCTTGAAGCCACGAGTGGTCACAGCCGGGGTGCCAAAGCGCAGGCCGGAGGTGACGAACGGGGAGCGTGGGTCGTTTGGCACGGAGTTCTTGTTCACGGTGATGAACGCTTTGCCCAGAGCGGCGTCGGCGTCTTTACCAGAGATTTCCTGCTTGATCAGCGACAGCAGGAACAGGTGGTTTTCAGTACCGCCGGAAACCACGTCGAAACCACGCTCGATGAACACGCCGGCCATGGCCTTGGCGTTCTTCACCACTTGTTGCTGGTAAGTCTTGAACTCAGGCTGCAGCGCTTCTTTGAAGCAGATCGCCTTGGCAGCGATCACGTGCTCCAGCGGGCCACCCTGGGCGCCCGGGAATACTGCGGAGTTCAGCTTCTTCTCGATGTCGGCGTTGGCGCGAGCCAGGATCAGACCGCCACGTGGACCGCGCAGGGTCTTGTGGGTGGTGGTGGTCACGACGTCAGCGAATGGAACCGGGTTCGGGTAGACGCCAGCGGCGACCAGACCGGCCACGTGGGCCATGTCGACGAACAGGTAGGCGCCGACTTTGTCAGCGATTTCGCGGAAACGCGGGAAGTCGAGGATCTGCGAGTAGGCAGAGAAACCGGCCACGATCATTTTTGGCTTGTTCTCAACGGCCAGGCGCTCGACTTCGTCGTAGTCGATCAGGCCGTTGGCGTCGATGCCGTACTGGATGGCGTTGTACAGCTTGCCCGAGGACGAAACGCTGGCGCCGTGGGTCAGGTGACCGCCGTGGGCCAGGCTCATGCCCAGGATGGTGTCGCCAGCCGACAGCAGGGCCAGGTAAACGGCGCTGTTGGCTTGGGAACCGGCGTGCGGTTGAACGTTGGCGTAATCGGCGCCGAACAGCTCTTTTGCACGGTCGATGGCCAGTTGCTCAACGACGTCAACGTACTCGCAACCACCGTAGTAGCGCTTGCCCGGGTAGCCTTCGGCGTACTTGTTGGTCAGAACCGAGCCTTGAGCTTCCATCACCGCAGGGCTGGTGTAGTTTTCCGAAGCGATCAGCTCAATGTGCTCTTCCTGGCGCTGAGCTTCTTGCTCCATGGCGGCAAAGAGATCGGCGTCGTACTTGGCAATAGTCAAATCACGGCTGAACATGGCGGTCCTCAAGGATCGGGGGCAGAAAAGGGGGGCATTCTAACCCAATGGGTTTTAGATGGCATATGAAACGGCATCATGTCGCAGACAAGTGGTGTTCATGACCCCAGAGTCAAAAGATCGCAGCCTTCGGCAGCTCCTACAGAGGAACGCATTCCAAATGTAGGAGCTGCCGAAGGCTGCGATCTTTTCAGGTGCAACGCTGAGCGTCAGTCGAACATGAAGAGGGCATCATTGCTGAACTGCACCTCAAACTTGTCGGCCGGCATAGGACGGCCGAACAGGTAGCCCTGGACCTCATCGCAACCGTGTTCCCTCAGGAAATCAAGTTGCTCTTGGGTTTCCACGCCCTCGGCGATCACCGCGAGGTTGAGGCTGTGGGCCATGGCGATGATCGCCCGGGCGATCTGCGCATCCTGTTCACCCGACGGCAGGCCATCGACGAAGGTGCGGTCGATTTTCAGCACGTCGATCGGGAACTGCTTGAGGTAGTTGAGCGATGAATAACCGGTGCCGAAGTCGTCGACCGCAATGCTCAAGCCAAGGTTTTTCAGGCCGTCGAGGATCTGCATCGCCTCGCTGACTTCGCGCATCAGGATACTTTCGGTCAGCTCCAGCTCCAGGCACGCCGGCGGCAGGCCGGTTTCCTTGAGGATCGTGGCGATGCGCATGCCGAGATGCCCGTCGGAAAATTGCCGGGCGGAAATGTTCACCGACACCTTGGGCACCCGCACTTTGGCCTGATGCCAGCTCTTGAGCTGGCGGCACGCCTCGCTGATCACCCAATCGCCGACATCCACCACCAGGCCCAGCTCTTCGAGCACCGGAATGAAATCCCCGGGCGGCACCAGGCCACGTCGCGGATGACGCCAGCGAAGCAGGGCTTCGGCACCGGTCAGGCGTTTGCCATCGCCGCTGAATTGCGGTTGGTAATACAACACGAACTCGTCCTGCTCCAGGGCGTGGCGCAAGTCGCTTTCCAGTTCCAGGCGCTCCAGGGCGCTGGCGTTCATGTCCGCCTGGTAGAACTGGAAGTTGTTCTTGCCGCGCTCCTTGGCGTGGTACATCGCGGTGTCGGCGTTCTTCATCAACTGGCTGAGCTCATCGCCGTCCTGCGGGCTCAGGGCGATGCCGATACTGGCGGTGACGAAGAACTCGCGGCCTTCGAGAACGAACGGTTTCACCAGGCTGGCAAGAATCTGTTCAGCCACGTGAACCGCCCGGTTCAAGGCGATTTCACGGTTGGCTCGCGGTTGCAGGAGCAAGGTGAATTCATCGCCGCCCATGCGCGCCACGGTGTCGTCATCGTCAACGCAACCGAGCAGGCGCGTGGCCATTTCCTTGAGCATGCGATCGCCGGCGGCGTGACCCAGGGAGTCGTTGATCGGTTTGAAGCGGTCGAGGTCGAGGAACATCAGCACCACCCAGGACTTCTGCCGTTCCGCAAGCTGCAGCGCAGTGTGCAGGCGATCCTGGAACAGTGTGCGGTTGGGCAGGTGCGTCAGGGCGTCGTAGTAGGCGAGGCGGTGAATCCGTTGCTCGCTGGCCTTGCGCTCGCTGATGTCGCTGAAGAAGCACACGTAACTGGCCAAATCACCTTCGTCATCCAGCACCGCGGTGATGCCGACCCAGGCCGGGTAGTGCTCGCCATTGCGACGCTTGAGCCACACTTCACCTTCCCAGGTGCTGTGCTGATTCAATTGCTTGAGTACATAACGCAGATGGGCGTCCTGCTGCTCGTCGACGGTGAGCATGTTCGGCAACTGGTCGAGCACCTGTTCCACCGCATAACCGCTGACACGGCTGAAAGCTTCGTTGGCCTGGACGATGTAACCGGCCGGGTCGGTAATCAGGATTGCCGAGGTCGAATGTTCGAAAACCGTGGCGGCCATGCGCAAATCTTTTTCGGCCCGGCGTTGCTGGCTGATGTCGCGACCTACCCCCAGCACGCCTTCGAAGGCGCCGTGTTCGTCCCAGACCAGCACCAGGCGCAGCTCGATGGGGATCTTGCGTCCGTCAGCTCGCAGGCAGTCGAACAGATACAGTTGGGTTTGAACCTGGCTGCGCAACAACGCCAGTTGATCGGGTTGATCCAGCGCTTTGCTGACCCGGTCCATCAAGCTGTAGATACCGCTCAGCTGCTGCGGGTTGGCGATGGTCGATTGCCAGCCGTTCTGGAAAATCCACTCGGCGTCGTAGCCCAGCACCGCTTGCACCGAAGGGCTGACATAGTTGAGTGCCATCCGGCAATCGGTGGAGAAAATCACGTCACTGATGCTTTCGGCGAGCATCCGGTAACGCTGTTCGCTGTCACGCAGCGATTCACTGGCCTCGATCTGGTCGGTGATGTCCTTGGCCACGCCGATAATTCGCGTGACCTGATCATGCTTGTCCCTTGCCAGCGCTTGTTCGCGAATCTCGAAGCGACGCCATTCGCCGTCCCGATGACGAAAACGCAATTGACACTGCATCAACTGGCTGTAACCCGCTTGCCGTTGGATCTGACGCGAGCGGTGGTAATAGTCGGCGTCTTCGGGGTGCAGGAGGATTTCCCAGAAATACTCGCCCATCTGCTGCAATTCGGTTCGGTTGTAGCCCAGCGTCTGACCCAAATGGTGGTTGCTGAAGATCATGCGCTGGCTGATGACGTCCTGTACGTACAGGTGATCCGGCACGGTGCGCACAACATCGGACCAGAAGCCTTCGCGTTCCAGCAGCGACAGCTCAGTGAGTTTGCGGCTGGTGATGTCAGTGATGCTGAGGATCACCGCCCTATAGTCCTCAAGGCTTTCCGGCAGGCGCAGCACCAGCCACAGGTGCAGGTCGCGGCCGAGGGCGTCCTGCAGTTTGATTTCCAGCTCGAGTTTTTTCTGTTGGGTGAGCACCGCTTCTAGCACTTGATTGCCGATGGCGCTGCCGTCCAGCGGGTTGCCGTCGATCAGCAGTGTCCAGGCTTGTGCGCAGGTATTGACGTTGAGCAGTTGCAGCGCGACCTGGTTGACCTCGGTAATGCGCAACTCCTGCAGCAATTGCCGGCGCTGTTCCGGGTCCTCCAGCCATGCTTGCAGTTGTTCGTTGCTTTGCAATCGGGTCTTGTCGAAGGCGCTCTTTAGGCCGGACATATCGAGGACGCACAGCGCCACGCCGGTCCCTTCGAAAATTTCCTGATATCGTCGACGTCCCTCATGCAACTGGCGTTGGCGACGGCGCATGTTCAGCAGGACGATGAACGGCAGCATGGAGAAAGCCAGGCCCAGCAGGCATTTGCCTATGAAGGCGGGCAGCAGTTCTTCGAGGACTCGCTGGCGATCGAACAACCCGCGCAGTTGCCAGTCGCTGCTGCTCAGCGGAACGGTCAGCACGCTGTTGGCCAGATCGTCCTGGGTCAACGTCCCCGGATTGACCTGCGGCAGCGCGGCATCGCGGCTGATGATCTGGTGATTGAGGCGGTTTTCCACCAGCCAGAGCGGACGGATGCCGTATTCGTTTAGATTGGTCAGTGATGAGAAATACGTCGGCTTCAGGCGCAGGATCCAGTAGCCACGGGTGCTACCACTGGCTTGATGCAGCAACAGATTCACCACCGAGCCGTCGATGGCGTTGCTGTAATAGTGGGTCTGGGCACGGCTGCGTCGGACCAACTCGCTAAGATAGTCGGCGTCTTCGCTGTTAGTCGCGCTATCCGAGAGGATGGCTCCGGAGGGGCTGAGCAACGCCAGGCTGAGCAGGTCGGGCAAGGATTTTTGCAGCTTGCGCAGTAACTCCTGCTGTTCGTCGTCGCTCTGAGGCTGTTCGACGATCGGTAATAAATTAAGGGCGATCCGGGCGTTGAGTGCCATGTTCAGGCTGACTTGCGCGGCCAGGTCGGCGGTGTAGTCGATGGTGTACTGACGCTGGGTTTTCTGGGTCTCGCGCAACTGATCAAGCAACTGCCAGAACATCAATGCCAGCAGCAAAAGCACGAGCGTCGCCAACGCGCCTTTCAATGTTCCACGCAGGGGTGAACCGGGCGCCACAGTCGGTGCACTGGTAGTCAGGGACGGAGGGACTTTGGACAAACTTGAATCCTGCGGTTTGGCTGGACTGGCGCGACGTGCACTATAAGCCGGACGCCCGAAGGGCGGCTAGCATGCCTTGAGTTGTGGCAAAGTGCCAGCCCCGCTCGGCTGGACGGCCTTCCGTCATTCAGGTAGCTTTGCCGGTTACGCGGGAGCGTTCCAGCTCCTAGAATCAGACTTTTTTCAGCGCGCACGCATGGGCCTCGTCCAGCGTAGAACGCGCACGGTCTGGCCCGGGCATCGCCTGCGCTCCAATCATTCATCAGTCACTGACCCTAGGTTCTCCATGGCTCAATACGTATTCACCATGCATCGGCTGGGCAAAGTTGTTCCGCCGAAGCGGGAAATCCTGAAAAACATCTCCCTGTCCTTCTTCCCCGGCGCCAAGATCGGCGTGCTCGGCCTCAACGGTTCGGGTAAATCCACGCTGCTGAAAATCATGGCCGGCGTCGACACCGAGTTCGAGGGCGAAGCCCGTCCGATGCCGGAGCTGAACATCGGTTATCTGCCGCAAGAGCCACAACTTGATCCGACCAAGACCGTGCGTGAAGTGGTCGAGGAAGCGGTCAGCGTGATCAAGAACGCCCAGGCACGCCTGGACGAGGTCTACGCGGCGTACGCTGACGAAGATGCCGACTTCGACAAACTGGCTGCTGAACAAGCCAAGCTCGAAGCGATCCTGCAAGCCAGCGATGGTCACAACCTGGATCGCCAACTGGAAGTCGCCGCCGATGCGCTGCGTCTGCCGGCATGGGACGCCAAGGTCGAATTCCTGTCCGGTGGTGAAAAACGTCGTGTGGCCCTGTGCCGCCTGCTGCTGTCCGCTCCGGACATGCTGCTGCTCGACGAACCGACCAACCACCTGGACGCCGATTCGGTTGCCTGGCTGGAGCATTTCCTGCACGACTTCCCGGGCACCGTGGTAGCGATCACGCACGACCGTTACTTCCTGGATAACGTTGCTGGCTGGATCCTGGAACTCGACCGCGGCGCGGGCATTCCTTACGAGGGCAACTATTCGGGTTGGCTGGAAGCCAAGTCCGATCGTCTGGCTGCCGAATCCAAGCAGCAGTCGGCCCACGAAAAAGCCATGAAGGAAGAATTGGAGTGGGTGCGCAAAGGCGCCAAGGCCCGCCAGTCCAAATCCAAGGCTCGTCTGCAACGCTTCGAAGAAATGCAATCGCAGGAATTCCAGAAGCGCAGCGAAACCAACGAGATCTACATTCCGGCCGGTCCGCGCCTGGGTGACAAGGTCATCGAGTTCAAGAACGTCACCAAGGGCTACGGCGATCGCGTGTTGATCGACAACCTGTCGTTCTCCATGCCCAAAGGCGCCATCGTTGGCGTGATCGGTGGTAACGGTGCCGGTAAATCCACACTGTTCCGCATGCTGATGGGCAAGGAAACGCCGGACTCGGGCAGCATCGAAGTCGGCGAAACCGTGCAGTTGGCCTGCGTGGACCAGAGCCGCGAAGACCTGGACGGCAGCAAGACTGTGTTCCAGCAAATCTCCGACGGTTCCGACCAGATCCGCATCGGCAACTACGAGATCCCGTCGCGTACCTACGTCGGTCGCTTCAACTTCAAGGGCGGCGATCAGCAGAAGTTCGTCAAGGACCTGTCCGGTGGTGAGCGTGGTCGCTTGCACCTGGCCCTGACCCTGAAAGAGGGCGGCAACGTCCTGCTGCTCGACGAACCGTCCAACGACCTCGACGTTGAAACCCTGCGTTCCCTGGAAGAAGCCCTGCTGGACTTCCCGGGCGCCGCCATTGTGATCTCTCACGATCGGTGGTTCCTTGACCGCGTCGCGACGCACATCCTGGCGTACGAAGACGACTCGCAAGCGGTGTTCTTCGAGGGTAACTACACCGAATACGAAGCCGATCGCAAAAAGCGTCTCGGCGAAGCGGCAGCTCAGCCGCATCGTGTACGGCACAAGAAACTGGCCTGATTTCAGGTTGGTTGCATAAAGAACGGAGCCTTCGGGCTCCGTTTTTTTGCGTTTTTTTCAGTGGCACCGCGATGTATTCATCGCTGGCAAGCCAGCTCTTACAGATTTCGTGGTGTTCACAATCCCGAGCCTTGCGCCGCCCCTTTAGGAGCTGGCTTGCTAGCGATAGCGGTATATCTGATGGTGCAAAACTCGAAGTGAGAATCCCCATTCGGGTGCAAAAACACTCCGAAACGAGGATTAATTTATATCCTGTGCACCATTTAATTTCATAAAAGCGACATTCTGCTCTGTTCCTGTGCGCGATTCGTTTGTTAAAGTCCGGCTCAAAATCTCCAACGACAATAAATTTGCCGAGACATTTCCATGATCGAATCCGTCGAATCCTTCCTTGCCCGCCTGAAAAAACGCGACCCGGACCAGCCTGAATTTCACCAGGCCGTGGAAGAAGTCCTGCGCAGCCTGTGGCCGTTTCTGGAAGCCAATCCGCACTATCTGACGTCGGGCATCCTGGAACGTATTTGCGAGCCGGAGCGAGCAGTCGTGTTCCGGGTTTCCTGGGTCGACGATCACGGCAAAGTGCAGGTCAATCGCGGTTTCCGTATCCAGATGAACAGCGCCATCGGGCCGTACAAGGGCGGCCTGCGTTTCCATCCTTCGGTGAACCTTGGTGTGCTGAAGTTCCTGGCTTTCGAGCAGACCTTCAAAAACTCGCTGACCTCGTTGCCCATGGGTGGCGGCAAGGGCGGTTCGGACTTCGACCCGAAAGGCAAAAGTGATGCGGAAGTCATGCGCTTCTGCCAGGCCTTCATGAGCGAGCTGTACCGTCACATCGGTGCCGACGTGGACGTGCCGGCCGGTGATATCGGCGTTGGCGCCCGCGAGATCGGCTTCCTGTTCGGTCAATACAAGCGCCTGAGCAACCAGTTCACCAGCGTGCTGACCGGCAAGGGCCCGAGCTACGGCGGTAGCCTGATTCGCCCGGAAGCCACCGGTTTCGGTTGCGTGTACTTCGCCGAGGAAATGCTCAAGCGTCGTGGAGAGAGCGTCGAAGGCAAGCGCGTGGCGATCTCCGGTTCGGGCAACGTCGCGCAGTACGCTGCGCGCAAAGTCATGGACCTGGGCGGCAAAGTGATTTCCCTGTCCGACTCTGAAGGCACGCTGTACTGCGAAAGCGGTTTGACCGAAGCGCAATGGCAAGCAGTGCTGGAACTGAAAAACGTCCAGCGCGGGCGCATCAGTGAACTGGCCGCTCGTTTTGGCCTGGAGTTCCGCGCCGGCCAGCATCCATGGGGGCTGAGCTGCGACATCGCACTGCCATGCGCCACGCAAAATGAACTGGATGCCGACGCCGCTCGCGCATTGCTGCGCAACGGCTGCATCTGTGTGGCGGAAGGCGCGAACATGCCAACCACGCTTGAGGCGGTGGACCTGTTTATCGAGGCGGGCATTCTGTTCGCACCGGGCAAGGCGTCCAATGCCGGTGGTGTCGCGGTGAGCGGGCTGGAGATGTCGCAGAACGCCATGCGCTTGCTGTGGACCGGTGGCGAAGTGGACAGCAAGCTCCACGCGATCATGCAATCGATCCACCACGCTTGCGTGCACTACGGCGAAGAGAACGGTCAGGTCAATTACGTCAAGGGCGCGAACATCGCCGGCTTCGTCAAAGTCGCCGACGCCATGCTCGCCCAGGGCGTGGTTTAAGCCGGTTCGATGCGGATGATCTCGATCATCTGATCGCCGGCCGGGCGTTGCCATAGCACCTCGTCACCGAGTTGCGCCCCGAGCAATGCCCGGCCCAGCGGTGAGCCCCAGTTGATCAGGCCGGCCGGCGCGTCGGCCTGATCTTCACCGACCAGTTGCACGGTCAACTCGGTGTCCTGTTCGTCGGCGAACGTCACTCGACTGCCGATTTGCACTTTTTTCGTTGAATTGGCGGGCGGTACAAGTTGAGCGCTTTGCAGACGCTGATTGAAATACCTCAAGTCGCGCTGCAGGTCGGCCTCTCTCTGCTTGTTGGCCAACTCTCCTTGCGCGCTCAGTTCTCCCAGCAAATTCTGCAACTCGGCTACCTTCGCCTGTAACTGGACGAGGCCCGTGGGTGTGACGTAATTGGGCTGCGCGCTGACCTGCCGTTCGACCGGCTGATCGGCTTGCGCGGCGGTATTATCTTCATTGACGAAGGCGCGACTCATTGCGTTCTCCCGTTATAGGGTTTGGGCCATGGTTGCAGGCTTTTAGTTTCGACGGATGTCTGTCAGCGACCTATGGCGAGCGATAGGCCCGTGCTGCGTCCTGATCCTTCTGTTGCTGCCAGGCTTTGTCGCGGTCGTCCCCATGGCGATTGCGATAGTCGTCGCGATCCTCGCTTTCGCGCATGGCCTGACACTGGCGGAAGCCATCGCTCCAGCCTTCGGCGTAGTTTTTGTCTTTCAGATAACGCGGGACGTTTTTACGAAATTCGCCGGTGATGGCTCCGGCGGCCTGGCGGCCACTGCTGCAACCGTCATCGAAACCGTCGGCGAACGCCGGTGGATAACCTTTGGCGATCAGATCTTCGTGGGTTGTCTGGCAACCGGCGATCAACATCAACAATCCCACCACAACTGCACAACGCAGCATCTTGGACTCCCGGGCCGCAATATGGCCTGTAAGGGAAGTCTAGAGGCGGGTTCGTGAGGGGGATGTGAAAGGAAGATCAAAAGATCGCAGCCTGCGGCAGCTCCTACAGGGACCGCATTCCAATGCCGAAGGCTGCGATCTTTTAATAGTGATACCACTTAACCTCAAGCATCACTTCATTCTCGGGCGTGGCCAAGTGGCTGAATTCGCGCTGGGCGCTCAAGCGTAAACCGAGGTTGCGCGACAATTCCCATTGCTGGTTCAGACTCACGCTACGGCGCACTTCACCATTGGTGAAGAAATCGCCTTTTGCCTCAAGGCTCATATTGCCCAGTGGGTTTTTCCACAGCAGGCCGGTGTTGAAACCCGCTGCCGGAGAGATGAATTCGGCGAAGTCATTGTTGTGCTCGACGCGCACGGTGCCCAAGGCAAAACCGAGCGTGTTGTCGCTCAGTTGCCAGGTGCCGCCGCCACCGCCATTCACGTGGCTGACCAGGGTTTCGTCGTCATGCTTGCCCGGCACACGCTCCAGACCGCCGGTGACCTGCCACGACAGCGGTTGCAGCAACTCATTGCGCGGGGTCAGGGAGCGGATGGTCGCCAGGTCCAGTTGCTGCACTTGCCAGTCATTGCCTTCGTACTGGCGCAGCTTCAGTTGCAGGATTTCAATCTGCGCGCCGAGCGGAAAACTTTCCGAATTGTCGTTGAGGTCGTGATAGGCCATGCGCAGGCCGTATTCGCCAAACGCGCGATCGCCACGTGTACCGAGGCCGGCCTGCCAAGTGCGCGATTCGTGGCCATCTTCCGGGAGCCCGGGTTGCGGGATATCGAGTTCCGGTGCGGGGTTCTGGTTGATCGCCCGCAGCAATTCGAAGCTGCGCTGAGCCCGTTGCGGATCACGTTCCTGACCATTGGCGCGATAGCGCTCCAGGCGATAGGCGGCATCGATAATCAGCGCCTGACGGTCGCGGGGTTGAGCCTTGAACTCCGGTGATTGCAGTTGTTTCTGGTCGGCGCTGACTTTCAGCACCCATTGCTGTTCTTCGTCGGTTAACGGCTCGGCGCGGCTCAGCAGCTCGCGCTCGCGGGAAGGGCGGTACTGGATGGACTCCACCAGCCCGGCCTCTTTCACGGCTTTGACGGTGTCGGTGGGGATGGCGGTGATCGGGAATTGCTCGGTCAGGCGCAGACTCGGACGCGCCACTTGCAGCAGCTCCAGCAAGCGATAGGAACAGTTTTCATCAAAAAAGAAATAGTCGAACTGGATCTGTTTCAGCTCCCAGACGTGCTCGACCATGCGCTCGGTTTCTTGCTGGGTCAGGTTCAGGCGGTATTCCCACAGATCGCGGTTTTCGAGACTGCGGTACTCCGAGAGTTTTTCCTGATACGGCACCAGCGCAAACAGGCCGGGATAACCGCCCATCAAGCCTTTCCACGCGTAGAGGATGCTGTTGTCGGAGCCCTCGATGTAAGCGCCGAAGTTGATCGCGTAGCTGAGCAGCGAAGTCTTGTCGGCCTGAACGTCAGCCTGATCGATGCGCAGCAATGTGTGGCCGAACATTGACGACGGGCTGTTGAGATAGGCCGCCGGAAAGATCATCACCGCGCTGTGGGGCGAGACGTCCTTGAACCATTGCTTGAACTCGGCGCATTGCGGGGTCGGCAGATCGCTCAGGTTGAGCTGCGCTTTCAGCCAGCGGGTGCGGGCAGGGTAGACGCATTGCGCATGCTGTTCGCCAGCATTGGCGGGGGCGTACAACGCTTGCACGGTGGCCGCCAGTTCATGGTCCGGGTGTTCGTTGCCATCGGCGGCGAGGAAGAATTTCTTGTCGCTGACATAGCTGCGCCAGCCACCGAGCTTGGCGGTTTCGTAATGGCCCAGGGAAATCCAGAAAGGGTCATTGGCCAGTTGCTGCAAACGTTGAGAGTCGATTTGGGGCGCGGCGGACAGCGGGGCGCAGACACAGAGCGCCAGCCAGGCAAGGCGTTTGAGCATAGGTGGCAACTTAAGTCGAAAAAAATTAAGACCCGGTACGGAAAAACGTCCTCTGTAGGAGCCGGCTTGCTGGCGATGGCATCAACACGGTTTTTCAGATACACCGCGGTGATGCCATCGCCAGCAAGCCGTCTCCTACAATTGGACGATATGGCCGAAAGTCCAAAAAATAAAACCCGCTTCCCGAAAGAAGCGGGGTGCGGTCGAGCTTAAGCCTGAGTCGCGTACTTGGCCAGACGAGGATCGCTCTTCAGGACGGCCAGGGTGTTGGTATGCACATCTTCCGCGGTCACGTCAGCCTTGCTGAAGATCTGCTGGAAGTGCTCGTGAGTGACAGCGGCGAAGTGCGCACGGTCTTCCGGCGCCACGCCCAGTACCACGGCGTAGGTGGTCAGCGCTTCGCCCTGACCTTTAGCCATGTCTTCGGACAGTTCATTCATCATGCCATTCATGGCAAACCAGGATTTGCCGCCATAGGTCAGCGACGCATTGGTCGAGCAACCGTTGGTGCCGGAAGTCATACCGAAAGTCGCGTTGCCGGAAGTGCCGTTGGTGGTGGATGCCAGGAAGTGAGCTGGAGTGCCACGCTGACCTTCGAACAGCATGTTGCCCCAACCGCAATCCGGGCCGCCTGGCGCCTGAGCCATGGCGTTGATGGAAACAGCGGTGAAGAGAGTACCGAGAAGAATCCGTTTCATAGCTTTGTTCTCTTTGTGTGCATACCAATGGACAAGGGGTGCTGGCGCCTATCTGACGCCAGTTGGGCCGGTTATTAGTCCAGCCGCGCAGTTTGGAGTTTAGGCACGATCCCGGGGTTCCGTGATTTTTTGCAAAACATTCAACGTAAACATTGATTTGGCCCCGGCCCGCCTGGGGCTGGTGGGTTGTCTATGCTTTGCCTTGAGGCGCGCCTTGCAAGTGAGGTATGGGCAGCGCCAGAATGCCGCTATCTGCCCCGCCTGATGTAAGGAAGCCCGATGCCTGATCCTGTTGCTGCCAGCTTGCGTCTAGCGCCTGAAGCGCTGACTCGTCCGTTTTCCGCTGAACAGTTCAGCTTCTCTACCACCAATGATCTGGAGCCCTTTCGCGGTGTGCTTGGCCAGGAACGTGCGGTCGAAGCCTTGCAGTTCGGTGTGGCCATGCCACGCCCCGGTTACAACGTGTTCGTCATGGGCGAACCGGGCACTGGCCGGTTTTCGTTCGTCAAACGCTACCTGAAAGCCGAAGGCAAACGCCTGCAGACCCCGGCGGACTGGGTTTACGTCAATAATTTCGATGAGCCGCGCGAGCCTCGCGCACTGGAACTGCCGTCGGGCACTGCCGGTGCCTTCATCGGTGACATCAACGGCCTGATCGACAACCTGCTGGCAACCTTTCCTGCGGTGTTCGAACACCCGTCCTACCAGCAAAAGAAAAGCGCCATCGACCGCGCGTTCAATCAGCGCTACGACAAGGCGCTGGACATAATCGAACGCCTGGCGCTGGAGAAAGACGTCGCGCTCTACCGCGATGCCAGCAACATTGCGTTCACGCCGATGCTCGAAGGCAAGGCGCTGGACGAGGCGGAATTCGCCCAATTGCCCGAGGCCGAGCGCGAGCGCTTCCACGAGGATATTTCCAATCTCGAAGAGCGTCTGAACGAAGAGCTGGCGAGTTTGCCGCAATGGAAGCGCGAGTCGAGCAATCAACTGCGCCACCTCAACGAAGAAACCATCACCTTGGCCCTGCAGCCGTTGCTGTCGCCGTTGTCGGAGAAATACGCCGAGAACGCCGCGGTGTGCGGTTACCTGCAAGCGATGCAGGTGTATTTGCTCAAGACCGTGGTCGAGCAGTTGGTGGACGACAGCAAGACCGACGCGGTTGCGCGCAAATTGCTGGAAGAACAATACGCGCCGAGCCTGGTGGTCGGTCATTCGGCCAGTGGCGGTGCGCCTGTGGTGTTCGAACCGCACCCGACCTACGAAAACCTCTTCGGCCGCATCGAATACAGCACTGACCAAGGCGCGTTGTACACCACGTACCGGCAGCTGCGACCGGGTGCATTGCACCGGGCCAACGGCGGTTTCCTGATCCTCGAAGCGGAAAAAATGCTCAGCGAGCCGTTCGTGTGGGACGCGCTGAAACGCGCCCTGCAGTCGCGCAAGCTGAAAATGGAATCGCCGTTGGGCGAGATGGGCCGTTTTGCCACCGTCACATTGAATCCGCAGCACATTCCGTTGCAGGTCAAAGTCGTGATCATTGGCGCCCGTTCGCTCTATTACACGCTGCAAGACCTCGATCCGGACTTCCAGGAGATGTTCCGCGTCCTGGTGGATTTCGATGAAGACATCCCGATGGTCGATGAGAGTCTGGAGCAGTTCGCCCAGTTGCTGAAAACCCGTACTTCGGAAGAAGGCATGGCGCCGTTGACCGCCGATGCCGTAGCGCGTCTGGCGACCTACAGCGCGCGGCTGGCCGAGCACCAGGGGCGTTTGTCGGCGCGGATTGGTGATCTGTTTCAACTGGTGAGCGAGGCCGATTTCATCCGTCACCTGGCCAATGACGAAATGACCGACGCCGGTCACATCGAGCGAGCGCTCAAGGCCAAGGCGACCCGCACCGGCCGTGTGTCGGCGCGGATTCTCGATGACATGCTGGCCGGGATCATCCTGATCGACACCGATGGCGCCGCCGTCGGCAAGTGCAACGGTTTGACGGTGCTGGAGGTCGGCGACTCGGCTTTCGGTGTGCCGGCGCGGATTTCCGCCACGGTGTATCCGGGCGGCAGCGGCATCGTCGACATCGAGCGTGAGGTCAACCTCGGTCAGCCGATTCACTCCAAAGGCGTGATGATTCTCACCGGGTATCTGGGCAGCCGTTACGCCCAGGAGTTCCCGCTGGCGATTTCCGCGAGTATCGCCCTGGAGCAGTCCTACGGTTACGTGGATGGCGACAGTGCGTCGCTGGGCGAAGCCTGCACGCTGATTTCGGCGCTGTCGAAAACCCCACTCAAGCAGTGCTTTGCGATCACAGGTTCGATCAACCAGTTCGGTGAAGTGCAGGCGGTAGGCGGAGTAAACGAGAAGATCGAAGGTTTCTTCCGTCTTTGCGAAGCCCGCGGGCTGACCGGTGAACAGGGGGCGATCATTCCTCAAGCCAACGTCGCCACGCTGATGCTCGACGAGAAAGTGCTGGCCGCGGTGCGCGCGGGGCAGTTCCACGTCTACGCGGTGCGCCAGGCCGACGAGGCCTTGAGCCTGTTGGTCGGCGAGCCGGCGGGTGAGCCGGATGAGAACGGTGAATTCCCTGAAGGCAGCGTCAACGCCCGGGTGGTGGAGCGCCTGCGGGTGATTGCGGAAATGATCAGCGAGGAAGATCTGAAAGAAGCCGAAAAAGAAATGGCGGTCGAAGCGCTGGTGGAGGCCAAACCGGCTTGAATCTGAGGCTCACACCGATCTACTTGTAGGAGCAAGCTTGCTCGCGATAGCGGTCTGACATTCAACGTTGTGGTGTCTGACACACGGCCATCGCGAGCAGGCTCGCTCCCACATTTTTATCCGGTGTATTCAAAACAAACGCCACAACTCTGACGCCAAACTTCACACAGTGACCATTCGGCGCCTTCTGGCCTTACTTGACGTGCTAGTCAGACTTTTCTTCTATTCTCTGCTCAGGGATATCGACAGTAATCACTGGATCGAGACAGCCTTCCCGTGGAGGTTGAATACCGGATCTACCGAGGGTCGCCGCCATGTCGCGCAACCTCTGCCTCACCCGACAATGCCTGGGTCTTGTGACCCGTATCGAATGCGCCGTCCGTCCACTGGCTGGGGATAAAGGCATGTGGACGTTGCTCTTCGCCGCCGGAATGGCCGGCGAACAACCATCAGCCGTTAAAGCCCAAGGCCCATTTCATGGCCCTTTCGTGGCGGAATCCATCCTCGACACCATCGTTGAAAGCCTGACGCTGCATGGCTATGAACTGGCCGATGATCCGCAGATCTGGTGCCTGCACCTGCAAGCCCAGCTGCGGGAAATCAACGGAGGCCGTTGCCGGAACGTCAATGGTTTCGAATTCCGGCCTGAGCACTGAACAGGTTACTGAGCCAGGTGGGACATATCCGCCTTGTCGAGCTTGACCTCGTAACCATATTGCACGGTGGCGAGGTCGGTTCGCTGATAGCTTTCCAGGCGTGTGGGTTGACCGTAAAAATAATGCACGGCGAATAACGCCGGGCCATCCGTGCTCGCCTGGTGGGTCACCGCGAGGATTTCCTTGAGGTAGTTGCCGCTGTCGTCCCTGGCGAAAAAACGCCAGTCCTGATCGGGAAACACTTTCAGATCCACCACCAGCGCGTTGCCCTTGAGCTCCAGGCCTTTGGGCAGTTGATGGGCGTCGAAAGCTTTTTGGTCCACCGTGGCGAGGAACAACGGTATGGAACCCACGACGTAAGCCGGGGTTTCCGGAAACAGGTTCAGGTCATAGGTAATAGTGCCGCGCAGGGGATCAACTTGATAGGCCTCCGGCGGCAGCTCAATCGGCTCGTCGCGTTTGCCGCTGGAGTCCTCGGTGAAAAAACTGACCGGGCTATCACCGGCGCTGAAAGACGTGCCGAGCAGCTCATCATTGAAGGTTCTGAGGTGACTGAACTCGACTCGCGCAGCGCTGGGGTCCTCCACTGATTGCGTGATGCTGACACCTTTTTTCAGTTGTTCCTCGGTCAGCGTCGCGCCTTTAAGCCACGTCGGGGCCTGGTCGTCGTACACCACCACCGGCAAATTCAACGGCTGGATGGTTTTCGCCGTGGTAGTGCGGTCGAAGCGCCGGACCGGCAGGTTCAAGTCCTTGCGCGTCACCGTCGCGGCGGAAAAATCCAGCAGGCTGACTTCGAGGGTTTCGATCGGTCCGTTGAAATACACTTTCGAGTAACGGTGGGTCTGTTGTTTTTCGAAGTTGCGGTGTTCTTCGTCGAGCTGCTTTTCGAACGCGTCGCTCCAGACGTTCTGTTGCTGCATTTTCTCCAGCTGTCGCTGATAGAAGGCAATTTGCTCGGCGGTTTCATTGATGGAACCAGAGCGCGTGAGGAATTGCCCCGTGACGTCCCTGGCCTGGACGATCAGTGGATTCAGCGGGATTTCCCCTACCTCGGGGGCTGGTGGCGCGCTGTTGTTGAACTCGATTTCGGCGTAGTTGTTGGTCAGCTTCAGCAACTTGACGCTGAGGTTGTCGTTGACGCGCGTCTGGCCAACGTCCTTTTTCGTCAGATCGAAACTATAGAGTCGATTCGGCGCAATGACTTCCACCTTGCCTTGCAGGCTCACCGGTTGCGGCTGGTTCTTGATGTCGACATCGAGGCCTTCGATGAACGGGTAGGCCACCGTCAGATCATCGGGATTGGTCAGGTTGGAGCTCGACGGACTCAGCTGAATGCCGGGATCGGTTTCTGACCATTCCGGCTGGAAGGCGATGACGCGTTTGTTGCTCAAGGTCACTGATTGCCATTCCAGGCCATGGGGAAACAAAAACGCCGCCGGAATGCTGAAGTTGAAAGGAAACACCGGTTGCAGGTCCGTCAGGTAATCGGAGCTGGATTCTTTGTGCAGCACGAACAGGCCGTTGATGTAGGTGTCGACCAAGGCCTGCGGCGAAGGGTAGTGCTTGAGCACGGCGAGGGCGTCTTCGCCGTATTCGGCGACCACGGGTTTGCTGTCGAGCTTGAGTTGTGCGCGCTCCAGCAATAACAGTGAGCCGCCAAGCTCGGCCACGGCATCCTTGAGTTTCGGGTCCTGGATCGCATCAAGAGACTTCTCGAACTGCGCAGTCCTTTCATCAAGGCTGACCTGACGCTTCTCGTCGCTGGGCGAGCAAGCGCTCATCAGCAGCGCGAGGCAAATTCCGGCACTCGTTAAGGGCAATCGCACATCCATTTCCAGTCTTCCTGTCCGATGTCATTGCGCTGTCAATGGTTTGGACACTAGCAGAAAAACTTTGACACATAGGCGCAGGTGGCGGATTTACCAACGGTTTATGGCCCGCTTCTGGGTATAGACAGGTGGCTGTTATACTCGCGGCCATTTTCAGACCACGTGTGAGATTCAATGGAACGCTTTATCGAAAACGCAATGTATGCCTCCCGCTGGCTACTGGCACCGATCTACTTTGGCTTGTCCCTTGGCCTGTTGGCGCTGGCACTGAAATTCTTCCAGGAAGTTTTCCACGTCATCCCTAACGTCTTTTCGATGGCCGAATCGGACCTGATCCTGGTGCTGCTGTCGCTGATCGACATGGCGCTGGTGGGCGGTTTGCTGGTGATGGTGATGATTTCCGGCTACGAAAACTTCGTTTCCCAACTGGATATCGACGACAACAAGGAAAAGCTCAACTGGCTGGGCACCATGGACTCTTCTTCGTTGAAGATGAAGGTGGCGGCCTCCATCGTGGCGATTTCCTCGATTCACCTGCTGCGGATCTTCATGGACGCCAAGAACGTCGATCCCGAGCATCTGAAGTGGTACGTGATCATCCACATGACCTTCGTGGTATCGGCCTTCGCCATGGGCTACCTGGATAAGCTCACCAAGCATTGACTGCACAAGCTCCCTTGTGGCTAGCAAGCTCGCTCCCGCTGGATTGCGAAGCAGTCCCCTTCTTTATGGGGCGGCAACACAACCCAGCGCGAGCAACCCCGCCACAGTGGATGTGCTCAAAACAGACGGGCGGCACCGTTTGCGGGTTGTACTTTGCTGCTCCGAGGCATATCCCTGTAAGGGTCTTGGCTCGCCACTGTGTGAGGTGCGTTCATGAACCTGCAAGAATTGAATGCCTATGCCGTCGCCGGGAAGGTCGATGAGCTGAACCTGATCTCGATGGAAGGTGGGATTTATCTGCTCGAGGCGCGGATGCATGGCGCGGCGTATCCGTTGAACGATACGCATGGTCATACCATGAGTTTGCGTTCGGTTGAGCATGCCCGGGATGTCCTTCGCTCCTTTCCCAAGCTGAACTTCAACCTGGTGCACACCTTGGTGCATGACGAAATGTGCGGGCTCGGCGGCATTGAAGAAAGTCTGAAGGTGCCGATCGACATCCGTTCCACGCGACAGGCCTGACGGCCCTCATCAACACTATGGCATCTGTGCTAGTCTGCTGGCCCTTTTGGTTCCGGGCGCTCCGGGACGCGCTGTGCACGCACGGCAAGTTCCCGGGCCGTCCGCACAGCGGAGCAGTGTCATGTCCGAAGTAAATCTGTCCACCGACGAAACCCGCGTCAGCTACGGTATTGGCCGTCAGCTGGGCGACCAACTGCGCGACAACCCGCCCCCGGGCGTGAGCCTGGACGCAATCCTGGCCGGCCTGACCGACGCATTCGCCGGTAAGCCAAGCCGTGTGGGTCAGGAAGAAATGTCCGCCAGCTTCAAGGTCATCCGCGAAATCATGCAAGCCGAAGCAGCAGCCAAGGCTGAAGCGGCCGCTGGCGCTGGCCTGGCTTTCCTGGCTGAAAACGCCAAGCGTGACGGCATCACCACCCTGGCTTCCGGCCTGCAATTCGAAGTGCTGACTGCTGGTGAAGGCGCCAAGCCATCCCGTGAAGACACCGTGCGTACTCACTACCACGGTACCCTGATCGACGGCACCGTGTTCGACAGCTCCTACGAGCGTGGCGAGCCTGCAGAATTCCCGGTTGGCGGCGTGATCGCTGGCTGGACCGAGGCCCTGCAACTGATGAATGCTGGCAGCAAATGGCGTCTGTACGTGCCGAGCGAACTGGCTTACGGCGCTCAAGGCGTTGGCAGCATTCCGCCGCACAGCGTACTGGTGTTCGACGTCGAGCTGCTCGACGTTTTGTAATCCCGTCGACGTGTAGAAGCCGGCTTGCTGGCGATCCAAGCATCTCGGTGTTTCAGTTGCACCGCGGTGATGCAATCGCCAGCAAGCCGGCTCCTACAGGTTTTGCGTGACTCATATTTCGATCTTGTGATGCATTTCGTGCGACGGGCGCAGCGCCCGGGCATAGCAGAACAGAAACAGATTTCGCACCAGTTCCTTGAGCACCACCGGCTCGCTGGAACTTAAGCCGTTGACGTCCAGATCACCCTGATCCTGTAATTCGTTCAAGGCTTCTTCCTCAAGCACCGCACAGACTTCCCCGGTTTCCCGATGCAGGATCCTGAGGTAGGGGTGTGGGCGGTCCAGCCACGCGTCGATCAAATAAGTCATGCCTCATCTCCATTGATTTGGGTTTCAATGAGAATAATTCTTATTCATCAAATAGCAAGGGCCTATTGGCGGATTACGATTTTTTCAGGGTAAAGATTGAGTAAGGTCAAAACAGCTGGCGTTTGGCTATCGCGAGGATTTGTTGGGCAAGGCGGGGGAGGGTGACGCACCATCCCGCGACAGGTCGCGGGATGGAATACAGCAGAATCAGACTTTTCTGACGAACTCGGATTTGAGCTTCATCGGGCCAATGCCGTCAATCTTGCAGTCGATGTCGTGATCGCCATCGCACAAACGGATGTTTTTCACCTTGGTGCCGACCTTGACCACCAGCGACGTGCCTTTGACCTTGAGGTCCTTGATCACTGTGATGGTGTCGCCGTCTTGCAGGACGTTGCCCACCGAATCCTTTTTCACCGCGTCATCGGACGTAGCTTCGGCTTCGCCGCTGGCGGACCATTCGTGGGCGCACTCCGGGCAGATCAGCTGGGCGCCGTCTTCATAGGTGTATTCGGAATTGCATTTCGGGCAGGGTGGCAACGTGCTCACTAAAGCTCCTTGGATTCAGGATCGCTAAAAAGCGCACATTATATAGGGTTTTAGGCGGGAGGGGGCGGGGACCTGTAGGAGCCGGCTTGCTGGCGATGCATACGCCTCGGTGTGCCTGGAACACACCGCAGCTGCGATCGCCAGCAAGCCGGCTCCTACAAGGGTGAATCAGTGCGTGCGGGCTACCGCGAACTCACTCAACTCAACCAACGCATCGCGATACTCGCTGGCCGGCAGCGCTTCGAGGCATTTGATCGCACGGGCCACGTAGTCGCGGGCCAGTTGCGCGGTGTATTCCAGCGAACCCGAGGCTTCCACGGCTTCGCGGATGCTTTCCAGGTCTTCGATGCCGCCTTTCTGGATCGCCTTGCGCACCAGGGCTGCCTGTTCCGGCGTGCCTTCGCGCATGGTGTAGATCAGCGGCAGGGTCGGTTTGCCCTCGGCCAGATCGTCGCCGACGTTCTTGCCCAGGGTCTCGGCATCGCCTTTGTAATCCAGCAGGTCGTCGACCAGTTGGAAGGCAACACCCAGGTGATCGCCAAACGTGCGCAGGGCTTCAGCCTGTTCCGGCGTGGCTTCGCACAGGGCCGCAGCACTGTGGGTCGAGGCCTCGAAGAGCATCGCAGTCTTGCCGCGGATGACTTCCATATAGGTTTCTTCGGTGGTGCTGGCGTCACGGACTTTCGACAGCTGCAACACTTCGCCTTCGGCGATGATGCGCGTGGCTTGCGAGAGGATTTTCATCACTGGCATGGACCCCAGTTCGACCATCATTTCGAAAGAGCGCGAATACAGGAAGTCGCCCACCAGGACGCTGGGTGCGTTGCCCCACATGGCATTGGCGGTCGAGCGGCCACGGCGCATGCCGGACATGTCGACCACGTCGTCATGCAGCAGGGTGGCGGTGTGCAGGAATTCGATGGTCGCGGCCAAAAGTCGCAGGTCGTCGCCTTCGCGGCCAAGAGCCTTGCCACACAGCAGCACTAATAAAGGACGAAGGCGTTTGCCGCCGGCCGAGGTAATGTAGTCGCCGATTTTCGATACAAGCGGCACTCGGGAAGTCAGCTGCTTCTTGATGATGCCGTCGACGGCGCTAAAATCGTCCGCCACCGCGCGGTAGAAAGCTTGGGGTTGCATCAGCGACAGTCGCTCCAGAAGGGTTGCGCGGCATGCTAGGACTCACGTCCGGGCCTGTCAAGGCGCGATGGACGGCCTATTGCAAGGCGCTCGTGCCTTGCGTACAATCGCGCACCCTGAACTTCCTGGGCAGCACCTGCCTTACGCAATTGCAAGCGGGCCTTCCAGCCCCATGCAGCCATGCCAGCCAATACCTCTTCTTATAAAGAGCTGGGTGAGCAGGATTATCGGAGAAATACCATGTCTTATGCAGTAATCGTTACTGGCGGCAAGCAGTACAAAGTCGCCCCAGGTGAATACCTGAAGATCGAAAAACTGGAAATCGCTACCGGCGAATCCGTTACCTTTGATCGCGTTCTGTTGGTTGCCAATGGCGACGACGTGAATATCGGCGCTCCAGTTGTTGCTGGCGCTACCGTTGTGGCTGAAGTGATCTCCCAAGGTCGTCACGATAAAGTCCGCATCATCAAGTTCCGTCGCCGTAAGCACCACATGAAGCGTATGGGCCACCGCCAGTGGTACACCGAGATCAAAATCACCGGTATTCAGGCTTAATTTCAGCCTAATTCCTCACTAGGAGAATTGAACTCATGGCACACAAAAAAGCTGGTGGTAGTACCCGTAACGGTCGCGACTCAGAAGCCAAACGCCTTGGCGTGAAGATGTATGGCGGCCAGGCTATCAAAGCAGGCAACATCATCGTGCGTCAGCGCGGCACCCAATTCCACGCTGGCTACGGCGTTGGCATGGGTAAAGATCACACCCTCTTCGCTAAAGTCGAAGGCGTGATCAAGTTCGAAGTAAAAGGCGCCTTCGGTCGTCGTTACGTGAGCGTAGTCGCGGCTTAATCGCGCGATCGCTGGAAAAGCCCTGTCTCGCGACGGGGCTTTTTCGTTTGTGGGGTGAGTCTCTTGCAAAGCTGTTTGTATGGGCTGTCGGCGTACGATGTAGATGTCGTGTTTTGGGGTCGCTGCGCTCATTTTTGCAAGAGTCTTATGTCTTGATTGTTTTTCGGCTCGTCCGTATGGCGAGAGGCGTTTGTTATGAAGTTTGTTGATGAAGTATCGATTCGCGTAAAGGCTGGTGATGGCGGCAATGGCGCCATGAGTTTCCGTCGGGAAAAATTTATCGAGAACGGTGGCCCGAACGGCGGTGATGGCGGTGATGGCGGTTCCATCTACATGATGGCCGACGAAAACCTCAACACCCTGGTGGACTACCGTTACACCCGGCACTTCGATGCCGAGCGTGGCTCCAACGGCGGCAGCACCGACTGCACCGGCAAGAAGGGTGAAGACCTGATCCTGCGCGTTCCGGTCGGCACCACGGTGATCGACTCCGCGACTCAGGAAGTCATCGGCGACCTGACCAAGGCTGGTCAGAAATTGATGGTGGTGCAGGGTGGCTGGCACGGTCTGGGCAACACCCGTTTCAAATCCAGTACCAACCGTGCACCGCGCCAGACCACTCCGGGCAAGCCGGGTGAGCAGCGCGACCTGAAGCTGGAAATGAAAGTTCTGGCTGACGTAGGTCTGCTGGGTTTGCCGAACGCCGGTAAAAGTACCTTTATCCGCTCGGTTTCGGCTGCCAAGCCTAAAGTTGCTGACTATCCGTTCACCACACTGGTGCCGAACCTGGGTGTGGTCAGCGTCGATCGCTGGAAAAGCTTCGTGGTTGCGGACATTCCGGGTCTGATCGAAGGTGCTTCCGATGGCGCGGGCCTGGGGATTCGTTTCCTCAAGCACTTGTCGCGTACCCGTTTGCTGCTGCACCTCGTGGACATGGCGCCACTGGATGAAACCAGTGCACCGGATGCCGCTGAAGTGATCGTCAATGAGCTGATCAAGTTCAGTCCGTCCCTGGCGGAGCGTGATCGTTGGCTGGTCCTGAACAAGTGCGACCAGATTCTTGATGAAGAGCACGATGCTCGCGTCAAGGAAATCGTTGATCGTTTGGAGTGGACTGGTCCGGTCTACGTGATCTCGGCTATTGCCAAGCAGAACACCGAGCGTCTGTGCCACGACATCATGCGTTACCTGGAAGATCGTGCCGATCGCCTGGCCAACGACCCAGCCTACAAGGAAGAGCTGGCAGATCTCGATCAGCGCATCGAAGACGAAGCTCGCGCGCAACTGCAGGCGCTGGATGACAAGCGTGCCCTGCGTCGCAGCGGCGTGAAGTCGGTCCACGACATCGGTGACGATGATTGGGATGAAGAAGATGTGGATGACGAAGACGGTCCGGAAATCATTTACGTGCGTGACTGATTCGTTGCGATAAACTTAAGCGCCGCTCAATTGAGCGGCGTTTTAGTATCTGCAAATCGATCGTTGGTCACGAATAACCACGAATAACGTCACGGGCAGTGCCAGGTCGCGCTGTCCTCAAGCTAAGGTTGAAGATGATGCGGAGCAAGGTGACAGGTGCGCAGCGTTGGGTCGTGAAGATCGGCAGCGCTTTGCTGACAGCGGACGGCAAAGGCCTGGATCGCGCAGCAATGGGTGTCTGGGTAGAGCAGATGGTGGCCTTGCATGAGGCGGGTGTCGAGTTGGTGCTGGTGTCCTCCGGGGCGGTGGCGGCCGGCATGAGCCGTCTGGGCTGGACCGCTCGACCCAGTGCGATGCACGAGCTTCAAGCTGCTGCTGCAATCGGCCAGATGGGCTTGGTGCAGGCCTGGGAGTCGAGCTTTGCCGAGCATGGTCGGCACACTGCGCAGATTCTCCTGACTCACGATGATCTGTCTGACCGCAAGCGCTACTTGAACGCTCGCAGTACCTTGCGCGCGTTGGTTGAGTTGAAGGTCATTCCGGTGATCAACGAAAACGACACTGTGGTCACCGACGAAATCCGTTTCGGCGACAACGATACCCTGGCGGCGCTGGTGGCCAACCTGGTCGAGGCTGACTTGCTGGTGATCCTGACGGATCGCGATGGCATGTTCGACGCTGATCCGCGCAACAATCCAGATGCCCAGCTGATTTACGAGGCCCGTGCCGATGATCCGTCGCTCGATGCGGTGGCGGGCGGTACGGGTGGTGCGCTGGGGCGTGGCGGCATGCAGACCAAGCTGCGTGCGGCGCGTCTGGCGGCGCGTTCCGGTGCTCATACGATCATCGTGGGTGGGCGTCTTGAGCGTGTGCTGGATCGCCTCAAGGCGGGCGAACGCATCGGCACCTTGCTCTCGCCTGAGCGCGGCATGCTGGCGGCGCGCAAGCAGTGGCTGGCCGGGCATCTGCAAACCCGTGGCACCCTGGTGCTCGATGAGGGTGCGGTGACGGCGTTGTCGCAAGGCAACAAGAGCTTGCTGCCGGTGGGTGTGAAACTGGTTCAGGGTAGCTTCCGTCGTGGTGAAATGGTGGTCTGCGTGGCGCCGGATGGTCGTGAGATTGCCCGTGGCCTGGCTAACTACAGTGCGCTGGAAGCGCAAAAAATCATCGGTCAGTCGTCTGAGGCGATTGTCGGTTTGCTGGGTTACATGGCGGAGCCAGAGCTGGTTCATCGCGATAACCTGATTCTGGTCTGAAGGAATACCTGAATGCGTGTAGCAAAAGGACTATTGGGGTTGCTGCTGGCGGTGCCTCTGCTGGCCTCGGCCGAGGAAATTGGCCGGGTGTCGACGGTGTTCAAATTCGTCGGCCCGAACGACCGGATCGTCGTCGAGGCGTTTGACGATCCGAAGGTCGAAGGTGTGACCTGCTACCTGTCGCGCGCCAAGACTGGTGGTGTGAAGGGTGGTTTGGGGTTGGCCGAAGATCGAGCCGAGGCTTCCATTGCTTGTCGCCAGGTCGGGCCCATCAGCTTCAAGGGTGAGCTGAAGGATGGTGACGAGGTGTTCAAGGAGCGCACGTCCCTGGTGTTCAAGACCATGCAGGTGGTGCGTTTCCTGGACAAGAAGCGCAATACGCTGGTGTATCTGGTGTATAGCGATCGTTTGATCGAGGGCAGTCCGCAGAATGCCGTGACGGCGATTCCGATCTTGCCGTGGGCGCCAGTCCAGCAATAACAACGCTAAACCATTGTAGGAGTGAGCCTGCTCGCGAAAGCGGTGTGCCAGTCACACTTGATGTCGACTGACACGTCGTTATCGCGAGCAGGCTCACTCCTACATTTTTTGCGGTGATTTTCTAAATCGCAGGCAATAAAAAACCGACCCTGAGGTCGGTTTTTTAATGAACGCGTCGCTTAGGCAGCAGCGGCAACGTTCAGGGCCTTTACGTGGCCATTCAGGCGGCTCTTATGACGAGCAGCCTTGTTCTTGTGGATGATGCCTTTATCGGCCATACGGTCGATAACTGGCACAGCCAGAACGTAAGCAGCTTGAGCTTTTTCAGCGTCTTTTGCGTCGATGGCCTTAACTACATTCTTGATGTAGGTACGAACCATGGAACGCAGGCTGGCGTTGTGGCTGCGACGCTTCTCAGCCTGTTTTGCACGTTTTTTGGCGGAAGGTGAGTTGGCCACCGTCGAGCTCCTCGAAAGACTTTTTAGGAAATAGCAAACAAAATAGGCCGCGAATCATGCCGATGAGTTGAGGTGTTGTCAAGGGCGGTTGAGACGTTCCGCTAAGTGGTAGGTGCTGCACGACTGGATATTTCTTTCCAGCGTACGACCTGTAAACTCGCGAGCTTTGGCTCAGTGCTGTTGCGGCGCGGAGTATCGCATAAGTAGGCGCATTGTTCGCCTGCTGTTTATCGACAGGCACAAACTCTTTCAATGAATCTGCTCAAATCGTTGGCCGCCGTCAGCTCTATCACGATGATTTCCCGGGTTCTGGGGTTCGTTCGTGACACCCTCATTGCGCGCATATTTGGCGCGGGAATGGCGACCGACGCCTTCTTCATTGCCTTCAAATTGCCCAATCTGTTGCGGCGAATCTTTGCCGAAGGGGCTTTTTCCCAGGCGTTCGTGCCGATTCTCGCGGAATACAAAAGCCAACAGGGCGATGAAGCGACGCGAACATTTATTGCCTACGTTTCGGGCCTGCTGACACTGGTTTTGGCTTTAGTCACTGTGCTGGGCATGATTGCCGCGCCGTGGGTGATCTGGGTGACAGCGCCGGGTTTCACCAATACTCCGGAAAAATTCGAGCTGACCTCCAGTCTGCTGCGGGTAACATTTCCCTACATATTGCTGATCTCCTTGTCTTCGTTGGCGGGCGCGATCCTCAACACCTGGAACCGTTTTTCGGTGCCGGCATTCGTGCCGACCCTGCTTAACGTCAGCATGATCATCTTTGCGCTGTTCCTGACGCCGTACTTCGATCCACCGGTCATGGCGCTGGGTTGGGCGGTATTGGCGGGCGGCCTGGCACAACTGCTCTATCAACTGCCGCATCTGAAAAAGATCGGCATGCTGGTGCTGCCGCGCCTGAATCTGCGCGACAGCGGCGTCTGGCGGGTGATGAAGCAGATGCTGCCGGCGATACTCGGCGTGTCGGTGAGTCAGATCTCGCTGATCATCAACACTATTTTTGCCTCGTTCCTGGTCGCCGGCTCCGTGTCGTGGATGTACTACGCCGACCGTTTGATGGAGCTGCCGTCCGGTGTGCTCGGCGTGGCGTTGGGGACGATTCTGTTGCCAACCCTGGCCAAGACCTACGCCAGCAAGGATCGCCAGGAGTACTCGCGCATCCTCGATTGGGGCCTGCGCCTGTGCTTCGTGCTGGTGTTGCCTTGCGCTCTGGCGTTGGGGATTCTGGCTGAGCCACTGACGGTCTCGTTGTTCCAGTATGGTCAGTTCGATGCACATGACGCGGCCATGACCCAGCGTGCCTTGATTGCGTATTCGGTCGGTTTGCTCGGGATTATTGTGATTAAAGTGCTGGCTCCTGGCTTTTATGCGCAACAAAACATCCGCACGCCGGTAAAAATTGCGATTTTCACGCTGGTCGTCACGCAGCTGTTCAACCTGGTGCTGATCGGCCCGCTGGCTCACGCAGGTCTGGCACTCGCCATCAGCGCCGGAGCCTGTCTCAATGCCGGGCTGCTCTTCTATCAACTGCGCAAGCAGCAGATGTATCAGCCGCAACCGGGTTGGGCCAAGTTCAGTTTCAAGCTGGTAATCGCGGTCACGGTGATGTCCGCAGTATTGCTGGCCGGGATGCACTTCATGCCGGCCTGGGGCGAGGGGCAGATGCTTGAACGCTTCCTGCGCCTGGGTGCCTTGGTGGTCGCTGGTGTGGTGGCGTATTTCGGCATGTTAGTGTTGATGGGCTTCCGCTTGCGCGACTTCAATCGCAAGGCGCTTGGCTGAGGTCAAGGCCTCGATAAGTACGGGCGGGCCGGCGTTTTTGTCGGCTCGATTACTTTGGGATACGGTGTTGCCTGTCGTCGGCCGCCGGGTGTGGTTATAATCGACCACTTTATGAGCAAGAAGCGCGTTATGCAGCTGGTTCGAGGCCTCCACAATCTGCGCCCCCAGCATCGGGGCTGTGTCGCCACTATTGGCAACTTTGACGGTGTACACCGTGGCCACCAGGCTATCCTGGCGCGGCTGCGTGAGCGTGCGCTCGAGTTGGGCGTGCCCAGCTGCGTGGTGATTTTCGAGCCGCAGCCGCGAGAGTTTTTCGCGCCGGACACTGCGCCTGCCCGACTGGCACGCTTGCGCGACAAGCTTCAGCTGCTGGCCGCCGAAGGGGTCGACCGGGTCCTGTGCCTGGCCTTCAACCAACGCCTGAGCAAGCTCAGCGCCAGTGAGTTCGTCGATACCATTCTGGTTGACGGCCTCGGCGTGCAGCACCTTGAAGTCGGCGATGACTTCCGTTTCGGCTGTGACCGGGTAGGGGATTTCGATTTCCTGCAACAGGCGGGCGTCATGCAGGGCTTTACCGTCGAAGCGGCGCAGACCGTCGAGCTCGACGGCATTCGCGTCAGCAGCACCCAGGTGCGTAATGCACTGGCTGCCGCTGACTTTGCCCTCGCCGAACGCCTCCTCGGGCGCCCGTACCGGATTGCCGGTCGCGTGCTGCACGGCCAGAAACTGGCGCGGCAGTTGGGTACGCCCACCGCCAACATTCAGCTCAAGCGCCGTCGCGTACCGTTGACCGGGGTTTATCTGGTCAGCGTCGACCTCGACGGCAAGACCTGGCCAGGTGTCGCCAATATCGGCGTGCGGCCCACGGTCCAAGGGGATGGCAAAGCCCACCTCGAAGTCCATCTTTTAGATTTTGCCGGCGATCTGTATGACCGGCGTATGACGGTGGTTTTCCACCAAAAGCTGCGTGAAGAGCAGCGTTTCGCCTCTCTGGAGGCGCTTAAGACGGCGATCAATGCGGATGTCGCCGCCGCCCGTGCCCTGTCGCACCTAGCGCCAATCGCTAATGAAGAGCCTTAAATGACCGACTATAAATCCACGCTAAACCTTCCGGACACCGCCTTCCCAATGAAGGCCGGCCTGCCACAGCGCGAACCGCAGATTCTGCAGCGCTGGGACAGTATTGGCCTGTACGGAAAGTTGCGCGAGATTGGCAAGGATCGTCCGAAGTTCGTCCTGCACGACGGTCCTCCGTATGCCAACGGCACGATTCACATCGGTCACGCACTGAACAAGATTCTCAAGGACATGATCATCCGCTCGAAGACCCTGTCGGGCTTCGACGCGCCTTATGTTCCGGGCTGGGACTGCCACGGCCTGCCGATCGAGCACAAAGTCGAAGTGACCCACGGCAAGAACCTGGGCGCGGACAAGACCCGCGAACTGTGCCGTGCCTACGCCACCGAGCAGATCGAAGGCCAGAAATCCGAATTCATCCGTCTGGGCGTGTTGGGCGACTTCGCCAACCCGTACAAGACCATGGACTTCAAGAACGAGGCCGGTGAAATCCGTGCCCTGGCTGAAATCGTAAAAGGCGGTTTTGTGTTCAAGGGCCTCAAGCCCGTGAACTGGTGCTTCGACTGCGGTTCGGCCCTGGCCGAAGCGGAAGTCGAGTACGAGAACAAGAAGTCCTCGACCATCGACGTGGCGTTCCCGATCGCCGACGAAGCCCAACTGGCTGCCGCGTTCGGTCTGCCAGCGCTGACCAAGCCTGCTTCGATCGTGATCTGGACCACCACCCCGTGGACCATCCCGGCCAACCAGGCGCTGAACGTCCACCCGGAATTCAACTACGCCCTGGTCGATGTCGGGGACAAGCTGCTGGTGCTGGCCGAAGAGCTGGTCGAATCCTGCCTGGCGCGCTACTCGCTGGAAGGTTCGGTCATTGCGACCACCACCGGTAAAGCGCTGGAGCTGATCAACTTCCGTCACCCGTTCTACGACCGTCTGTCGCCGGTTTACCTGGCTGACTACGTTGAACTGGGCGCGGGCACGGGCGTGGTTCACTCCGCACCGGCCTACGGTGTGGACGACTTCGTGACCTGCAAGAAATACGGCATGGTCAACGACGACATCCTCAATCCGGTCCAAAGCAACGGCGTTTACGCGACCTCGCTGGAATTCTTCGGCGGGCAGTTCATCTGGAAGGCCAACCCGGCCATCGTCGACAAGCTGACCGAAGTCGGTGCGCTGCTGCACACCACCATCATCGAACACAGCTACATGCACTGCTGGCGCCACAAGACTCCGCTGATCTATCGCGCCACCGCGCAATGGTTCATCGGCATGGACAAGCAGCCAACCACCGGCGACACCCTGCGCCAGCGTTCGATCAAAGCCATCGAAGACACCAAGTTCGTTCCGACCTGGGGCCAGGCGCGCCTGCACTCGATGATCGCCAACCGTCCGGACTGGTGCATTTCCCGTCAGCGCAACTGGGGCGTGCCGATCCCGTTCTTCCTGAACAAGGAAAGCGGCGAGCTGCACCCACGTACCGTTGAGCTGATGGAAGAAGTCGCCAAGCGCGTCGAAGTCGAAGGCATCGAAGCCTGGTTCAAGCTGGATGCCGCCGAACTGCTGGGCGCTGAAGCACCGCAGTACGACAAGATCAGCGACACACTCGACGTCTGGTTCGACTCGGGCACCACGCACTGGCACGTCCTGCGCGGTTCGCACCCGATGGGCCACGAAAGCGGTCCACGCGCCGACCTGTACCTGGAAGGTTCGGACCAGCATCGCGGCTGGTTCCACTCGTCGCTGCTGACCGGTTGCGCCATCGACAACCACGCCCCGTACCGCGAGCTGCTGACCCACGGTTTCACCGTCGACGAGTCTGGCCGCAAGATGTCCAAGTCCCTGGGCAATGTGATCGCGCCACAAAAAGTCAACGACACCCTGGGCGCCGACATCATGCGTCTGTGGGTTGCGTCGACCGATTACTCGGGTGAAATGGCGGTTTCCGAGCAGATCCTGCAACGCAGTGCGGACGCCTACCGGCGTATCCGTAACACCGCGCGCTTCCTGCTTTCCAACCTGACCGGTTTCAACCCGGCCACCGACTTGCTGCCGGCCGAAGAAATGCTCGCGCTGGACCGTTGGGCTGTGGATCGCACCCTGTTGCTGCAACGCGAGTTGCAAGAGCACTACGGCGAGTACCGCTTCTGGAACGTCTACTCGAAGATCCACAACTTCTGCGTGCAGGAGCTGGGCGGTTTCTACCTCGATATCATCAAAGACCGTCAGTACACCACTGGCGCCGACAGCAAGGCTCGCCGTTCCTGCCAGACCGCGCTGTTCCACATCTCTGAAGCGCTGGTTCGCTGGATCGCGCCGATCCTGGCGTTCACCGCTGACGAACTGTGGCAATACCTGCCGGGCGAGCGTAACGAATCGGTCATGCTCAACACCTGGTACGAAGGTCTGACCGAACTGCCGGAAGGCTTCGAGCTGGGTCGCGCCTACTGGGATCGCATCATGGAAGTGAAGGTCGCGGTCAACAAAGAGATGGAAATCCAGCGTGCGGCCAAGGCCGTCGGTGGCAATCTGCAAGCCGAAGTCACGTTGTTTGCCGAAGACGCCCTGACTGCCGATCTGGCCAAGCTGAGCAACGAACTGCGTTTCGTATTGATCACTTCGACCGCCAGCGTTGCGCCTTTTGTTCAGGCGCCAGCGGACGCGGTAGTCACCGAAGTCAGCGGTTTGAAGCTGAAAATCGTCAAGTCGGCCTTCGCCAAGTGCGCCCGTTGCTGGCACTGCCGTGAAGACGTCGGCGTGAACCCGGAGCATCCGGAAATCTGCGGCCGTTGCGTCGACAACATCAGCGGTGCGGGCGAGGTACGTCACTATGCCTAATGCCGTTGGCCGTTTCGGACGGCTGGGCTGGCTCTGGTTGAGCTTGTTGGTTCTGGTCATCGACCAGGCCAGCAAGTTCTACTTCGAAGGCAAGCTCGAGATGTATCAGCAAATCGTGGTGATTCCCGATTTGTTCAGCTGGACCCTGGCCTATAACACCGGTGCGGCGTTCAGCTTCCTGGCCGACAGCTCCGGCTGGCAACGCTGGCTGTTTGCCCTGATCGCCGTGGTGGTCAGTGCGGTGCTGGTGGTGTGGCTCAAGCGTCTGGGGCGCAACGAGACCTGGCTGGCCATTGCGCTGGCGCTGGTGCTCGGCGGTGCGCTAGGCAACCTGTATGACCGCATTGCCCTGGGCCATGTGATCGATTTCATCCTGGTGCATTGGCAGAACAGCTGGCATTTCCCGGCGTTCAACTTTGCCGACAGTGCAATCACTGTGGGCGCTGTCATGCTGGCACTGGATATGTTCAAAAGTAAAAAGACCGGAGAAGCCGTTCATGACTGAACAGGTATTGGCTGAGCAACGCATCGGCCAGAACACGGAAGTCACCTTGCATTTCGCATTGCGCCTGGAGAACGGCGACACGGTGGACAGCACCTTCGATAAAGCCCCGGCGACCTTCAAGGTGGGTGATGGCAACCTGCTTCCAGGTTTCGAAGCGGCGCTGTTCGGCTTCAAGGCTGGCGACAAGCGCACACTGAGCATCGAGCCGGAAAACGCTTTCGGTCAGCCCAACCCGCAAAACGTGCAGATCATCCCGCGCTCGCAGTTCCAGGACATGGACCTGTCGCCAGGTTTGCTGGTGATCTTCAACGATGCGGCCAATACTGAATTGCCGGGTGTGGTCAAAGAGTTCGATGACGCGCAAGTGACCATCGACTTCAACCACCCGCTGGCAGGCAAGACCCTGACCTTTGACGTGGAAATCATCTCTGTCAAAGCGCTGTAATCGCTTTTCTGTAGGAGCCGGCTTGCTGGCGAAGAGGCCATGAAGCCTTGCGGTGAGTCCAATGGCCTCATCGCCAGCAAGCCGGCTCCTGCAGTAAGTTGTAATGATCTGAATTCTTGCGCGCAAGACACGAGGCACAGCATGCAAATCAAACTCGCCAACCCCCGTGGCTTCTGCGCCGGCGTGGACCGGGCGATCGAAATCGTCAACCGCGCCCTGGAAGTCTTCGGGCCGCCGATCTACGTGCGCCATGAAGTGGTCCACAACAAATTCGTCGTCGAAGACCTGCGCAATCGTGGCGCGATCTTCGTCGAGGAACTGGATCAGGTGCCGGACGACGTGATCGTGATCTTCAGTGCTCACGGCGTTTCCCAAGCCGTACGTACTGAAGCCGCCGGTCGTGGCCTGAAAGTGTTCGATGCCACGTGCCCGCTGGTGACCAAGGTGCACATCGAAGTCGCACGCTACAGTCGTGACGGTCGTGAATGCATCCTCATCGGCCACGCCGGTCATCCGGAAGTCGAAGGCACCATGGGCCAGTACGATGCCTGCAATGGCGGCGCTATCTACCTCGTCGAAGACGAAAAAGACGTCGCTGCACTTCAGGTGAACAACCCTGAAAAACTGGCGTTCGTCACCCAAACCACCCTGTCCATGGACGATACCAGCCGCGTTATCGACGCACTGCGTACGCGTTTCCCGGCCATCGGTGGCCCGCGCAAGGACGACATCTGCTACGCCACGCAAAACCGTCAGGACGCGGTCAAGCAATTGGCTGACGAGTGCGATGTAGTGCTGGTGGTCGGCAGCCCGAACAGTTCCAACTCCAATCGCCTGCGTGAACTCGCCGAGCGCATGGCCACCCCGGCCTATCTGATCGACGGTGCCGAAGATCTGCAGAAGAGCTGGTTCGACGGCGTCGAGCGTATCGGCATCACCGCTGGTGCATCTGCTCCGGAAGTCCTGGTGCGTGGCGTGATCCAGCAGTTGCAGGCGTGGGGCGCTACCGGTGCCGATGAGCTGGCCGGTCGCGAGGAGAACATTACGTTCTCCATGCCTAAAGAGTTGCGCGTTCGCTCTCTGCTCTGAATCCTTTCTCTTCTGCGCACAATGCCTGTTCAGCTTTGATGCTGCGCAGGCTGACGCGGCCTGATGGGGCCAGCACTACCTGATGCTGGCTCACCGGCTCGCGGCTTGCACAAATGTGCAGTGTCCCCGCCCGAAACGCACCGTTGCCTAATTGTGGTTCGCCCAGACTGCTGAATTTTACCGAAGTCCTGACAGGTCCATTGCCAACAATCGGCAGCCCTGAGGCGTTTTGGCGCTCGACCAGCAACGGATTGTTGCTGTCCTTATATCCCTTGCCGCTTATGTCCAGAATGATCCGCCAGCCTTGGCCCCAGTCGCCGTTGATGGCGTGAATCACAACGGCCTGATGGCGTGCGATCGCTTCAGTCCTGGCGTTGCGAATGTCACTGAAAAGCGACTGCGCAGCCAGTTCGCGATGGTTCGATTCGGTGACTTGCGCAAGCGCCGGACTGACCAAATGCAGAACAATCCCGACAATCGTCAGTCCCATAAGCAGTTCGATCAGGCTGAAACCTTGCTGATGCATGACACCTTCCTCCCTGGAATGTCGTGGCCCGTGCGATTCGTGCACGCAATGGCAGACCAACCGCATCTCGGCGGTCGAATGTTCTAGCGTGTAAAGCAGGTATAGCCGACGGCAACGGAGGGCAACGATGGAAGATCGTACAAAAGGTTTCACGCTGATCGAGTTGCTGGTCGCGTTGGGGATCTTCCTGGTCCTGATCACTCTGGCGGTCCCGGCGTTCACCCGTTCGACGCAAATCACCAAGGCCGATATCGAGGTCGGTGATCTGCAACGTGGCCTGAATTTCGCCCGATTGGAGGCGATTGATCGGGGCATGACCACGCGCGTTCGTCCGACCGCGGGCGGCAGCGTCTGGACCGGGGAGTTGACGGTTTATGACGGTACTGGCACTCCGGCGAATGTATTGCGGGTTGTTCCAGCGATGAGCAGCGGCGCAACTCTGACGCTAACCTCAGGAGTGACCGCCATCGATTTCAACAATCTCGGCGGCTTGTCGTCATCCTCGACGGCGGTGGTGATCAACTATGTGCTGGGCACGCAAAGCAGGACGCTGAACGTGTGTTTGAACGGACGAATTCTATCGGGTGGAAGTTGCGGATGAGGGAATGGAGCAAGCGTGCACAGGAAGGCATGACGTTGATCGAAGTCCTGGTTGCATTGTTGATTCTGAGTGTGGGGTTGTTGGGGGCGGCGGCGTTTCAACTGAATGCGCTGAAGTACACGGACAGTGCGCGCATGGCCAGTCAGGCCAGTTTTATCGCCTACGACATGATGGACCGCATCCGCGCCAACGCGGCTGCCGACTACACGGTGACGCCACCGACCTCGGGCAACCTGAGCGTCGCCCGGGACCAGGACCTCTACGACTTCACCAGCAACATCGTCAATTTCGGTGGCCCTACGGCTACCGGCAGCATCACTCTCAATCAGCGCGTGTACACCATCACCATCAATTGGGACGATTCACGCGCGGCCAACAGCGCCAACTCCCGACGCAGTTTTGTGCTGACCAGTCGCGCGACCGTCGATCCGGTGGCGACGCCATGAGCCGCTTAAGCAGAGGGTTTGGTCTGATTGAATTGCTGATCGCCCTGGCATTGAGTCTGGTTGTGGTGTTGGGCGTGGTGCAGGTTTTCATCGCCGCCAAGAACACTTTTGTCAGCCAGAACGCCTCGGCCACCATGCAGGAAGATGCGCGTTTCGTGCTGAGCAAAATGATTCAGGAAATCCGCATGGTTGGCATGTTTGGTTGCCTGGGGACAATCACCGACGCCAGCTCGGCAGGTGACTTCAATGCCGCACAGATCACGCCGATCAGTTGGGACAATGCCAGCCTCAAGCTGACGCTGGTAACGGCGGACGTGGGTAACAGTGGCGGGACGCCGACCTGGACAGTGATTTCCGATTGCAGAAGCAGCGCGACCGCCTATACCGAAGCGCGGACACCGGCGACGGGGCAGCTGGCGTTTCCGATTCGGCGGTTTGTCTACAGCCTGAAAAACGGTCAGCTGACGATGGGCGTCGGCAGAGGTACGCCGGCCCAGCAAGTGCTGATAGATAACGTCAGTGCCTTCAACGTCAGCTTCGGCCTTGCCAGTTCCGCAGCGGACTCAGCGGCCTCCAGCTACAGCAGCAACCCGTCCGACCCGGCACGCATTCGCAGCGTACGTCTGAGCCTGACCTTCACCGATCCGAATAATCGGGTGAGCAATCAAACCTTCAACGTGGTTGCCGCGCTGCGCAACCGCCTGCCATGAGGGGAGGGCGAATGACTGTTCAAGCCCAACGCGGCATGGCCTTGCTGGTCAGTCTGGTGTTCCTGCTGTTGCTGACGCTGATCGGTCTTTCTTCGATGCAGAACGCGACCTTGCAGGAAAAAATGGCCGGCAGCGTTAGCTTGCGTAATCAGTCATTCCAGACCGCCGAAGCCGCGTTGCGGGTGGGCGAAAGTGTGGTGCAACTTGATAGTTATTCATTGGCAGTGTGTAGCGGCACCAGCCAATGCGCACCGCCGTCCGAGTCATCGACCGTCAAAGCCGCTGGCTTCAACTCCACCTCGGGGGTGACCTGGATCGCCTCCGGCAGCGGCTTTTATGGCGTGCAAAACATCGGTACCACCCTGACGGCGGTGAACGTGCCGAGCAACACCTCGGCGACGCTGTACCGGGTCACCGCAGTGGGTATCGCGGGGAACTCGCGCAGTGTGGTGGAGAGTATTTATGCGAAGTACTGAGGGGCGCGCCGGGTTGTGGCGGATGTTGTGTGGTGTTGCTTTGGGGTTGTATCTGGCGGCGCCGGTCTATGCCTTCACGCCGTCGGATTCGCCGCTATTGAGCGCGGCAGCCGTTGCGCCGAACGTGATGCTGATGATCGACAATTCGGGAAGCATGAACAACATCATTTGGGCGCCGGGTTTTGATCCCACGGTCAACCGCGCGCAGATCGCGATGTGCAATTCCAACCTGTCATGCATCGGTGGTCAAAACCTCGACATGAGTGATGCCAACATTGCCCTGTCGAGCCTGAATCGCGGCGGTTGTTCGAGTAACGGTAACTGGTACGGCTTCTATCGTGGTTTTCTCGGGTTGACGCCAATCTGCCTCAAGCTGCCGGACCCGGTGGGCAATGAAAACACCCGTTACACGGCTAACTACCTGGCGTATTTGCTAGGGCTGGCCAACGGTTCAAGCCGAGACTTCACCACGGGGGCCAATGCGATCCCCAACGATTACCGCATCAGTGTGGCGCAGGACGTTTCCAACAACCTGGTTTCCAGCAATCGCTCGCTGCGCATCGGTCTGGCGACCTTCAATCCGCCAGCCGGTAACAATCCGGGCAACGGTGGCTACATCGCCCGCGCTATCAGCGATTTGTCGGTGGATGCCAACTACAACGCGTTGGTTGCCTCGATCAACGGCTTGAGTGCCGTGGCCAACACACCGCTGGCGGAAACCTATTACGAAGTGACCCGTTACCTGCGTGGGATGGCGCCGTACTACAACTCGACGCCTGCAACCTATACCAGCCCGATTCAGTACCGCTGCCAGAAAAACTATGGAGTAGTGATCACCGATGGTCTGCCCACGTACGACCGGACCTTCCCGAGCAACGACGCGCTTGGCGGTAGCCGTCTGCCGAATTGGGACGGCAACAGCACCAACGACGGCGACAACCTCAATGGTGATAGCGAAGGTGACACCCTTTACCTGGATGACATCGCGAAATTCGCATTCGATATCGATATGCGCGCCACCGGAACCGACCTGGCCGGCAAAAGCTGGAACGCCACGGATTTTCCCAAGCAAAACATGAACACCTACACCGTGGGTTTTACCGCGGCGAATCAGATGCTGTCCGACGCTGCTAATTACGGACAAGGCAAGTACTACCAGGCGACGGACAGCACCGGACTCAACGCCGCGTTGTCCTCAGCCCTGAGCGACATTACCTCCAAGGCCGGCTCCGGCGGCAGTGGTGTCACCAGTGGCACCATCCTCGGCAGCGGCACCAGTTACTTCCAGACCAGTTACGACCCCAAGGACTGGCGCGGCACCATCAAGGCCTATGGCTTTACTGCCAGCGGTGCGGTGAATACCGGGTCGGTACTGTGGACATCGGACACGGCGATTGTGCCTGGGGCCACGGCACCTACCTATCAATCCTGGAACAACCAGACCAACACGGCGGTGACGCTGGCCTACACAAATTTTTCTCCGGCCCAGCAAACCACCCTCAATCAGGGTTTGCCGACCGGCATCACCGGCAGCGATCTGGTGGAGTGGAGCAAGGGCATCAACAAGACCGGCCTGAAAGTGCGCAGCGTGTTGCTGGGCGACATCATCAACTCGCCGCTGGCCCTCGCGTCACCCTCGGATAAAACCGCTTCCGACCTTTCAGGCGACACCACCTACAGCACCTATCTGGCTACCAAAGCAGCCAACATGAATGCCAGTCTCGTGGTCAACGCCAACGACGGTTTCGTCAATGTCATCAATACCGGCAACGGCATCCGGCGTTACGCCTACATGCCGTCGAGCGTGTTGCCTTCACTGCGTTACATCGCTGATACCACCTACATCAACGGCGTCAGTCACAAGTTTCTGGTGGACGGCCAGGTGGGTGTATTCGATGCCCAACTCAACAGTGCCTGGAAAACCCTCGCGCTGGGCGGGACGGGCGCGGGTGGGCGGACCTTCTATGCGCTGCAACTGTTCGACGCTTCGGCGGGCAACGTGACCAAGGCACTGTGGGAAATCAGCGCGCCGGCCGCGGCCAACACGGCTAACGCTTTCAATGACCTGGGTTACGCCTATGCCCGCCCGGAAGTGGCACGCTTGGCCGACGGTCGATGGGCGGCGTTCATTTCCAATGGCTATGGCAGCCATTCCGGGGTGGCGGCGTTGTACGTGGTGGATATCCGCGACGGTTCGCTGATCAGGAAAATCGTCATCGACAGCAGCGAATCCACGAACGGATTGTCCTCGGTGAAGCTCAAGGTCAATTCGCAGAACGTGGTGCAGGCAGCCTATGGTGGCGACCTCAAGGGGAGGTTGTGGAAATTTGACTTGAGTGGCACCAGCACCGATTCATGGGGCGTGGCGTTTTCCGGCAAGCCGCTATTCACGACGGCGGACGGTGCGACTCAACCGATCACCGCGCAGCCATTGCTGGCGGACAATTCGCTGGGAGGCAAGGAAGTCTTCTTCGGCACCGGGAAATTCAACGAAACCGCGGACAAGACCAACAAGGATTTGCAGGCGTTTTATGCGGTGTGGGATGCGGACGGCGGCTCGGGTCAGATCACCACCTCCAGTTTGCAGGCCCAGGCGGTAACCGGTGTGTTCTCGGGCGGTTCGGGGCAGTTCATCACCACCAGCCAGAATGAGGTGACTTACCCGGCGGAGAAAGGTTGGTACTTGCCACTGGTGTATAACAACGCGCTAACGGGCGAGCGGGTGATCAATCAGGCCAGTCTGGTACTCGGGCGAATCGTGTTTACCACCGCCAGTGTGGACACCACGGACCCTTGCGCCAGTTTCGGCACCGGCAAACTGGTCGAACTCGATGCGTTCAGCGGTAAGATGCTCAACTACGCGGTGCTCGACACCAATGGCGACGGGTTGATCGACAGTACCGATACGGTGTCCAGCGGCGTGATCTTCACCGGCGGTATCCCGACCTTGAACGCCATCGTCAATGGCGCGACCCGCAAGATCGTGAACGATTCCAGTGGCGGCATCACCACGCTGGTGGAAAAATCCGGCGGCGGCAGCCGTCGCATCATGTGGCGACAAATACAGTAAGTGAGAGTTGAGGCATGCACAGATCCAACCGCGGTTTTACCCTGATCGAAATCATGATCGTGATAGCGATCATCGGGATCGTCATGACCATTGCCGCCCCGAGTTTCACCGAGTATCTGAATAAAGGGCGTCGCACCGAAGTGGCTGGCCTGCTCTCCGAACAGGCGCAGATCCTTGAGCGCTTTTATTCGCAGAAAAATGTCTACACCAATGCCACCGGCCTGAGCGCCGGCAATGACTATTACACCATTACCCCGACCCTGACCGACCAGACCTTTTTGCTGACGGCGGTACGCAAGCCAGGCACAAGCATGGCCACTGACAAGTGTGGTGATTTCACTATCACCAATACCGGTGTCCGTAGCATGGTCAACGCGACGGCGGGTTTGACTACCAAAGATTGCTGGGGTCGCTGAGTTTTTCATTTTCGGGCGCCTTTTGCGCCCTCTGTCTATTTAACGGTTGGATCAGAACATGACCAGGCAACAGCAAGTGGTGATTGTCGGTGGCGGGGTAATCGGTCTGCTGACGGCATTCAATCTGGCGTCCGAAGTGCAAAGCGTTGTGTTGCTGGATCGTTCGAACGTCGGTCAGGAATCGTCCTGGGCCGGTGGCGGGATTGTTTCGCCGCTCTATCCGTGGCGTTACAACCCGGCGGTCACTGCGTTGGCCCATTGGTCACAGGATTTTTATCCACAGCTGGGCGAGCGCTTGTTTGCCGCCACTGGCGTTGATCCCGAGGTGCATACCACCGGCCTGTATTGGCTGGATCTGGATGACGAGGCTGAAGCGCTGGCTTGGGCCGTGCGGGAGAATCGCCCGTTGCGGGCTGTGGATATCTCGGCGGCCCACGATGCGGTGCCGGTATTGGGTAACGGTTTTTCCCGGGCGATCTACATGGCTGATGTGGCCAACGTGCGCAATCCGCGTTTGGTGAAGTCGCTCAAGGCTGCGTTGTTGGCGCTGCCGAACGTGACGATTCATGAGCAATGTGAAGTCAGCGGGTTTGTTCGTGAGGGCGATAAAGTCATCGGTGTGCAGACCTCGACAGGTGCCATCCACGGCGACCAAGTGGTCCTGACCGCTGGCGCCTGGAGCGGCGATTTGCTCAAGAGTCTCGGTCTCGAGCTGCCAGTCGAGCCGGTGAAAGGGCAGATGATTCTCTACAAATGCGCGGCAGATTTCCTGCCAAGCATGGTGCTGGCCAAGGGGCGTTATGCGATTCCTCGGCGCGATGGACATATCCTGATTGGCAGTACGCTGGAGCACGAAGGCTACGACAAGACGCCCACCGAGTCGGCACTGGAAAGCCTGAAGGCATCGGCGGTGGAGTTGATTCCGGCGTTGGCGGATGCCGAGGTGGTGGGGCATTGGGCCGGGTTGCGCCCTGGTTCGCCTGAAGGCATTCCCTACATTGGCCGGGTGCCGGGGTTTGATGGGCTTTGGCTTAACTGCGGGCATTTCCGCAACGGGTTGGTGCTGGCGCCGGCGTCGTGTCAGTTGTTTGCGGATGTGATGCTGGGCAGGGCGCCGATCATCGATCCGGCGCCGTATGCGCCGATTGGGCGGATTTGAAGCAAGGGCAAAAGATCGCAGCCTTCGGCAGCTCCTACAGGGAGAACGCATTTTATTGATCCGGCGCCGTATGCGCCGATTGGGCGGATTTGAAGCAAGGGCAAAAGATCGCAGCCTTCGGCAGCTCCTACAGGGGGAACGCATTCCAATGTAGGAGCTGCCGCAGGCTGTGATCTTTTAAGGCTATCAATCCAGGCCCAGCTTCTTCAGCCTGTAACGCATCGAGCGAAACGACAAATTCAACCGCTGAGCCGCCGCCGTACGGTTCCAGCGGGTTTCCTCCAAGGCCTGAAGGAGAAGCTGGCGTTCGACGTTCTCCAGATAGACCTCCAGGTTGTCGATCTGCGTCAGATCCGGCACTCCGTCTTCTACCGCACAGTTGCCTTCAGCCAAACGCAGGTCGCTGTCCTCGATCTGTCTGTTTTCGCACAACGTGTGAGCTCGTTCGAGCATGTTCTCCAGCTCCCGCACGTTGCCCGGGAAGCGATAGCTTTTCAGCGCATCGATGGCTTGTGGCTGGAGCTTTGCCACCGGTTGGCCGGTGTCCGCCGCAAGCCGCGTGAGTACATGGCTGGCCAGCGTCTCGATGTCGTCGCGGCGTTCGCGCAAGGGCGGAACTCGCAGCTCGATCACGTTCAAGCGGTAGTACAAATCCTGACGAAAGCGTTCGGCGGCGACTTCGGCATCGAGGTCTTTATGGGTGGCGCAAAGAACGCGCACATCGACCACTTCTTCCTGTTGCCCGCCGACGCTGCGTACGGCTTTCTCCTGAATGGCCCGCAGTAGTTTGACCTGCATCGCTAGCGGCAGATCAGCCACTTCATCGAGAAACAAGGTACCGCCATGAGCTGCCTGGAACAGGCCGGGCTTGTCCTCGATGGCGCCGCTGAAGCTGCCTTTGCGGTGACCGAAAAACTCGCTTTCCATCAGCTCCGACGGAATCGCGCCACAGTTGACCGGTACAAACGCTTGATTGGCGCGCGGTCCGCGTTCGTGAATCAGCCGTGCGACCAACTCCTTGCCGCTACCAGACTCGCCGCTGATGTAAACCGGCGCCTGGCTGCGCGCCAGTTTGTCGATCTGTTTGCGCAGAATGCGCATGGGCAGTGAATCGCCAAGCAAGCGACGATCGATGGCCGCGCCCGGTGCAGGCAACAGCAGGGCGCTGCCGACCAGTTCCCGCAGGCGGGTGAGGTCCACCGGTTTGCTCAGGAAGTCGAAAGCACCGGCCTTCAGGGCGTTGATCGCCGTTTCGACATTGCCATAGGCGGTGATCATGGCCACCGGGGTTTGTGGGTAGCGTTGCTGGATGTGCTGCACCAGTTCAAGGCCGGTGCCGTCGGGCAGGCGCATGTCGGTCAGGCACAAGTCGAATGTCTCGCGCTTGAGCAGGGCTAGGGCCTCGCCAGCGTTGCGGGCACAGAAGGTGTCGAGTTTCATCCGTCCCAGGGTGATTTCCAGGAGTTCGCGAATATCCGGTTCGTCGTCGACGATCAGGACTTTTTGCCGTGACATGTTCAACTTTGTTTCCGTCCGTGAGCAAAGGTGATCCGAAAGCAGCCGCCGCCTTGGCGTGGTTTGAAGTCTAGGCGGGCCTGGTTGCTTTCGCACAGCTCACGGGACAGATACAGCCCCAGGCCAGTGCCTTGGTGACTGGTGGTGAAGAAGGGCTCGAATAATTGCGCTTGAAGATCGGGGGCCACGCCGGGGCCGTCGTCGATGACTTCGAGGATTGGCAATTGGCTGGTTGGATCGATGAATAACTCGAGCCAAACCTGTGCCAAGTCGTGATGCTGCGCACTGTGACGCCATGCATTGCGGATCAGGTTGTCGAGAATCTGGTGAAGCTGGTTGGGGTCCATCAAGGTCTTGAGGTCTCCCGCAGCGATGCGCAGGTGAAGCTGCTGGCGATCGGTCGCTCGCTCACGGGTTTCGGCCACGAACTGTTCCAGCCACGGCTTGAGGTCGAGTCGTTGTGGCAAGGTTTGCTGGCGCCGGGACAGTTGCAGGACGTTTTCGATAACCCGATTCATTCGCTGAGAGTGGTCTTGAATAATCTGCGTCAGACGTCGATCCGCGCCGTTCAGTTCCTCGGATTCGCGCAATAGCTGCGCGGCATGACTGATGGCGCCCAACGGATTGCGGATTTCATGGGCGATGCCGGCGGTGAGGCGACCGAGGGCGGCAAGCTTCAGCTGCTGGGCCTGTTGAGCGATCTGGGCGAGGTCTTCGAGAAAGATCAGCGTCTGGTGATTCGGGCTTGTGTCCAGCGCGATGAAGCTCGGTTGCAGCTCCTGGCCGCTGCTGGGGATTTTCAGGCTCTGCGGGCGTAGCGTCGGGTTGTTGAGCCACAGTTGCAGGCGTTCTACCAAGGCGGGGAAGTGATCGTCTATCAGCCGGCCTTCGAGACGCTCGCAATCGAGCAGGGTCAGGGCACTATGGTTGGCCAATTGCACGCGTCGTTGCTCATCGAGCACCAAAATACCGGTGCGCATGCGTTGCAAGATCAGCGCGTTGAGTGTTTCCAGGCCGACGACTTCACTGGCCTTTTGTTCGGCCAGGGTTTCGCTGACTTCCAGTCGTCGGATCAAGGCTTGCACCAGTAAAGCCGCGGCAAAACACAGGGCGCCGAGGGTGCCGACTTGCAGATAGTCGTTGGGATTGGCGGGATAGCTAAAGCTCAGCAGGAAGCTCAAACCGACGATGCCGAGCGCGCCAACAGCGGCAATCAGCAGGCCGATACGCCTTCGCAACAAGGTATTGCTGATGGCCACCGAGACGATCAGCAAGTTGCCAATGGCGCTGGCCACGCCGCCGGCGGCGTAGAACAGGCCGCACAAGAGCAGGACATCGATCAGCGCCAGGCTAAATAATTGCGTCGGGCGGCGGGTGTTCTCGAAGAAGACCACCAGCAGGATGTTCAGTACCAGATACAACCAGCTGCCAATGCGCAGCAGGTCGTCATTGGCGGAGGTCAACAGCCGGTTGTCCATGTTGCTGGAAATCAACAACACCAGGGTAATGCCGACGCTTAAACGGTAGAGGTGATAAAGGCGCAGCAGTCGCTGGGCCTGTTTGCCGCGGGGACTGGAGGCCTCAGCGATCACTTGGACCGGGGCCTTGCTCAAGGTGAGCCTGGCTGCAGTACCACTGTTGTTGAAGGCTTAGCGCGCGGTCACGGGGCAGGTGAACGCCGCAATGGGCGCAGCGGACCATGGGCGCCGCTTCCAGCTCGGCGGAGGACTTGGGTGCCGAAGCCTGGCCCTTGTACTTGCGCCAGAACCACACGGCGGCGGCAATCACGGCGATCCAGAATAGTAAACGAAGCATGGTGAGCTGCTTTATGACGGATGAATCGCCAGTTTAGCCAAGGACATGACAGGCGCACAGCGTATTCGCGCGGCATAAAAACGGCGCAATAAAAAAGGGAGACTCAAGAGTCTCCCTTTCTGCACCGCCGGTCGTGTCAGTCGAACACGCCGAAGGTCATGTAGCTGAACCACGAGCGGTCTTCATTGTTGCCTTCCGCTTCGTGTTCCTCTTCCTCGATCACATCGCCGTCTGCATCTTTAGGCTTGAGTTCGTTCGGAATCGCGTCTTTGGCATCCTGGAACTGCTTCTGCACGTCCTGGTTGGCGCGGGTTTCTCCCGGTGGCAGCGGAGGACGGGATTCGATCAGACCCAGGGTCGCCTTGCTCAGCCACGAACGGTTGTCGGCTTCGTCCATCGACGGCACGAACTGGCCGTCCACCAGGCTTGGGTGGTTCGGGTAGTTGAGCTTCAGGGTTTCGAGGCTGGTGGCCGCCAGTTCGTCCAGGTGCAGACGCTGATAGGCTTCGGTCATCACCGCCAGGCCGTCAGCCACCGAAGGGGTCTCCTGGAAGTTTTCCACCACGTAACGGCCACGGTTCGCGGCAGCAACATAGGCCTGACGGGTCAGGTAGTAGTGGGCAACGTGAATCTCATAGGCAGCCAGCAGGTTGCGCAGGTAGATCATGCGCTGCTTGGCGTCCGGCGAGTAGCGGCTGTTCTGGAAGCGGCTGGTCAGCTGGGCGAACTCGTTGTAGGAGTCGCGAGCGGCGCCCGGGTCACGCTTGGTCATGTCCAGCGGCAGGAAGCGCGACAGCAGGCCCACGTCCTGGTCGAAAGAAGTCAGGCCCTTGAGGTAGTAGGCGTAATCGACGTTCGGATGCTGCGGGTGCAGGCGAATGAAGCGCTCGGCAGCGGCTTTCGCAGCCTCAGGCTCGGCATTCTTGTAGTTGGCGTAGATGAGTTCGAGTTGCGCCTGGTCGGCATAGCGACCGAACGGATAACGCGATTCCAGAGCCTTCAGCTTGGCGGTAGCGCTGGTGTAGCTGTTGTTGTCCAGATCAGCCTGAGCCTGTTGGTACAACTCGACTTCACTCAGGTTTTCGTCTACGACTTCCTTCGATGAGCAAGCAGCGGTCAATGCGAGGATGGCGATCAGCAGCAGGTGTTTCACTTGCATGGCGGCTTGCGTCCCTATGACGGCCGCTGTCTTGGGCGTGGCCGTCCTGTTATGATGAGCGCCCCGTTGAATAGCCTCGGGGCAAAAGACGCCGTATTTAACCACAAGCGCGCAGCCGAAACCAAAAGCTGTGCCGACGCCTAGTCTGAGCATGTCCGATAAAATTGAACTTCGCGCAGAGGTGCCGTCCGAATTGGGCGGCCAACGCCTCGATCAAGTCGCCGCACAATTATTCGCTGAGCACTCGCGCTCGCGCCTTTCCGCCTGGATCAAAGACGGCCGCCTGACTGTGGATGGGGCGGTTATCCGCCCGCGAGACATCGTTCACGGTGGTGCCATTCTTGAACTCACTGCCGAGCAGGAAGCTCAGGGCGAATGGATCGCTCAGGACATCGAGCTGGACATCGTCTATGAAGACGACGACATCCTGGTGATCAACAAGCCTGCGGGCCTGGTGGTGCATCCGGCTGCCGGCCACGCTGATGGCACTTTGCTCAACGCCTTGCTGCACCACGTGCCGGACATTATTAATGTGCCCCGCGCCGGTATCGTGCATCGCCTGGACAAGGACACCACCGGTCTGATGGTGGTGGCCAAGACCATCCAGGCGCAGACGCAGCTGGTTACACAGTTGCAGAGCCGCAGCGTCAGCCGCATCTATGAGTGCATCGTGATCGGCGTGGTGACGGCGGGCGGCAAGATCAATGCGCCCATCGGTCGTCATGGCCAGCAACGCCAGCGCATGGCCGTGATGGAAGGTGGCAAGCAAGCCGTCAGCCATTACCGCGTGCTCGAGCGTTTCCGCTCCCACACCCACGTGCGGGTGAAGCTGGAAACCGGTCGTACCCACCAGATTCGCGTGCACATGGCGCACATCAACTACCCGTTGGTCGGAGATCCTGCCTACGGCGGTCGTTTCCGCATTCCGCCAGCGGCTAACCCAACCATGGTCGAATCCCTGAAAAACTTCCCGCGTCAGGCGCTGCATGCGCGTTTCCTGGAACTGGATCACCCGACCACCGGTCAGCGCATGAGCTGGGAGTCGCCGTTGCCGGAAGACTTCGTCTGGTTGCTGACCCTGCTCAAGCAAGACCGCGAGGCGTTCATCGGATGAATGACTGGCTGATTCCTGACTGGCCCGCGCCGGCCGGGGTCAAAGCTTGCGTCACCACCCGTGCGGGCGGCGTCAGTCTGGCGCCGTTCGACAGCCTCAACCTCGGCGATCATGTCGATGACAGCCCCGAAGCTGTCGCCGAAAATCGCCGTCGTCTTACCGATCAATTTTCCATTCAACCGGCCTGGTTGCAGCAGGTCCACGGCATTGTCGTGGCGCACGCGGACCCGAGCCAGGTAGTGACTGCCGATGCCAGTTGGACGGCAACCCCCGGCATCGCCTGTGCGGCGATGACCGCCGATTGCCTGCCAGCGCTGTTTTGCGACCGCGCCGGCACTCGCGTTGCCGCAGCTCATGCGGGATGGCGCGGGTTGGCGTCGGGTGTGCTTGAAGCCACGCTCGACTGCCTTGACGTGCCACCTGCCGAAGTATTGGTCTGGCTCGGCCCAGCCATTGGCCCGCAAGCGTTTGAAGTCGGCCCGGAAGTGCGCGAGACCTTCGTCCAGCAATTGCCGCAAGCGGCGCAAGCTTTTGTGCCCAGTCAAAACGCCGGTAAGTTCATGGCTGACATCTATATGCTCGCGCGACTGCGTCTGGCGGCTCGCGGTGTAACTGCTGTTTACGGCGGCGGTTTCTGCACCGTGACCGATCCACGTTTCTTTTCTTATCGTCGTGCGCCTCGCACCGGTCGATTCGCCTCTCTTATCTGGCTCGAACGCTAGACTTGTCTGACCTGCATCAACGTCTCGACGCTTGAAACTCCCAGAATCGACCACATCTATTGTGGTATCTGGCAGGTTTCTTCATTCAGGATGTTTTATAGGTCCGGCCTGCTCAAAAGGAAGGTGACCCATGCGTATAGACCGTTTAACCAGCAAGTTGCAGTTAGCCTTGTCCGACGCCCAATCCCTGGCCGTCGGTCTTGATCATCCGGCCATCGAGCCGGCGCATTTGATGCAAGCCCTGCTCGAACAACAGGGTGGTTCGATCAAGCCCCTGTTGATGCAGGTGGGCTTCGACATCAACAGCCTGCGTAAAGAGCTGACCAAAGAACTCGATCAGCTGCCAAAAATCCAGAACCCGACCGGCGACGTGAACATGTCGCAGGATCTGGCACGTCTGCTCAATCAGGCCGACCGTTTGGCCCAGCAAAAGGGCGACCAATTCATTTCCAGTGAGCTGGTATTGCTCGCCGCCATGGATGAGAACAGCAAGCTCGGCAAGCTGTTGCTCGGCCAGGGCGTGAGCAAGAAAGCCCTGGAAAACGCGATCAACAACCTGCGCGGTGGCGAGGCGGTCAATGACCCCAACCACGAAGAGTCGCGCCAGGCCCTGGATAAATACACCGTTGACCTGACCAAGCGCGCCGAAGACGGCAAGCTCGATCCGGTGATCGGCCGTGACGACGAGATTCGCCGGACCATTCAGGTGCTGCAACGCCGCACCAAGAACAACCCGGTCCTGATCGGTGAGCCTGGTGTGGGTAAAACCGCCATCGCCGAAGGCCTGGCCCAGCGCATCATCAATGGCGAAGTGCCGGACGGCCTCAAGGGCAAGCGTCTGTTGTCCCTGGACATGGGGGCGTTGATTGCCGGTGCCAAGTATCGCGGTGAGTTCGAAGAGCGCCTGAAATCCCTGCTTAACGAACTGTCGAAGCAGGAAGGGCAGATCATTCTGTTCATCGACGAACTGCACACCATGGTCGGCGCCGGTAAAGGCGAAGGATCGATGGATGCGGGCAACATGCTCAAGCCAGCCTTGGCTCGCGGTGAGCTGCACTGCGTCGGCGCGACCACGCTCAACGAATACCGCCAATATATAGAGAAGGACGCCGCGCTCGAGCGACGCTTCCAGAAAGTGTTGGTGGACGAACCGAGCGAAGAAGACACCATCGCCATCCTGCGTGGCCTCAAAGAGCGTTATGAGGTTCACCACAAGGTAGCGATCACCGACGGTGCAATCATCGCGGCGGCCAAGCTCAGCCATCGCTACATCACTGATCGTCAGCTGCCGGACAAGGCGATCGACCTGATCGACGAAGCCGCCAGCCGCATCCGTATGGAGATCGATTCCAAGCCGGAAGTGCTGGACCGTCTGGAACGTCGCCTGATTCAGCTGAAGGTGGAATCCCAGGCGCTGAAGAAAGAAAGCGACGAAGCGGCGATCAAGCGTCTGGAAAAACTCCAGGAAGAAATCGTTCGTCTTGAGCGTGAGTATTCGGATCTGGAAGAAATCTGGAACTCGGAAAAAGCCGAGGTACAAGGTTCTGCTCAGATTCAGCAGAAAATCGAACAGTCCCGTCAGGAACTGGAAACCGCACGCCGCAAAGGCGACCTGAACCGCATGGCCGAATTGCAGTACGGGGTAATCCCGGACCTGGAACGCAGCCTGCAAATGGTCGACCAGCACGGCAAAAGCGAAAACCAGTTGCTGCGCAGCAAAGTAACTGAAGAAGAGATCGCGGAAGTCGTGTCGAAGTGGACCGGCATTCCCGTATCGAAAATGCTCGAAGGCGAGCGCGACAAGCTCATGAAGATGGAAAGCCTGTTGCACCAGCGTGTGATTGGCCAGGACGAAGCGGTGGTCGCAGTTTCCAACGCAGTGCGGCGCTCCCGTGCCGGGTTGTCCGACCCGAATCGCCCGAGCGGCTCGTTCATGTTCCTCGGCCCGACCGGTGTTGGTAAAACCGAACTGTGCAAGGCGCTGGCCGAATTCCTCTTTGATACTGAAGAGGCAATGGTGCGCATCGACATGTCTGAGTTCATGGAGAAACATTCCGTGGCTCGCTTGATTGGCGCGCCACCGGGATACGTAGGCTATGAAGAGGGCGGTTACCTGACTGAGGCGGTGCGTCGCAAGCCTTACTCGGTGATCCTCCTGGACGAGGTCGAGAAGGCGCACCCGGATGTGTTCAACATCTTGCTGCAAGTGCTGGAAGATGGCCGTCTGACCGACAGTCATGGCCGTACGGTGGACTTCAAGAACACCGTGATCGTCATGACCTCCAACCTGGGCTCGGTGCAGATCCAGGAGCTGGTGGGTGATCGAGAAGCGCAGCGTGCGGCGGTAATGGACGCGATTTCCTCGCACTTCCGGCCGGAGTTCATCAACCGGGTCGACGAAGTGGTGATCTTCGAGCCATTGGCGCGGGATCAGATCGCTGGCATTACCGAGATCCAGTTGGGTCGTCTGCGCAGTCGCCTGACCGAGCGCGAACTGACGCTGGAACTCAGCCCTGAGGCCATGGATAAGCTGATCGCAGTAGGTTACGACCCGGTGTACGGCGCACGGCCGCTGAAACGTGCGATCCAGCGCTGGATCGAAAACCCGTTGGCACAGCTGATTCTGTCGGGTCGTTTCATGCCCGGAGAGACCGCCAAGGGGGTTGTGGAGAACGACGAAATCGTCTTCGTCTGATCCACGACGGCAGCAAAATGAAAGAGGCCTCGCATTGCGAGGCCTTTTTTTCGTTAGGCTGTTGAACTCAAAGGAAAAGGCTTGTAAAGTGCGCCCCGCAGTAAGTCACCCGCCAGGGTTTCCGCTCCCCAAGCAGGAATCCAAAATAAGTTGCAAATCATTAACTTGAAAGCAATTTAGGGGGTTGACAGAGGTTCTGAAGATTGTAGAATAGCGCGCCTCAGACACACGAACGCAGCGATGCGAACGGGTCGAAGAGAACGCAGTAAAGCTTCAAAGTTGTAAATTGAAATATGTAGTTCCGTGATAGCTCAGTCGGTAGAGCAAATGACTGTTAATCATTGGGTCCCAGGTTCGAGTCCTGGTCACGGAGCCAATTTCAAACCGGGGTATAGCGCAGTCCGGTAGCGCGCCTGCTTTGGGAGCAGGATGTCAGGAGTTCGAATCCCCTTACCCCGACCATTTTTGGGTCGTTAGCTCAGTTGGTAGAGCAGTTGGCTTTTAACCAATTGGTCGTAGGTTCGAATCCCACACGACCCACCATTTTTGAAACCAGTTAACGCTGGGATCAGATCTTAAGATCAGAGGCCAAAAGCGCTGATCGAAGAAGGCGACTTGTAAAGGTCGCCTTTTTTTTACCGGGGTATAGCGCAGTCCGGTAGCGCGCCTGCTTTGGGAGCAGGATGTCAGGAGTTCGAATCCCCTTACCCCGACCATATTAAAAATCCTCGTATCGAAAGATACGGGGATTTTTTTTGCCTTTTTTTCTGGTGAGCACTGCGACCGCAATCGTTCCGCCCCACGTCCCTCTGTAGGAGCTGCCGAAGGCTGCGATCTTTTGATCTTGCCCTTCAAAAAGCAAAGTCAAAAGATCGCAGCCTTCGGCAGCTCCTACATGGGAATGCGTACCCCGTGATGCGCGTTAACGATAACGATAGCGCGTGATGACTGGGTGAACGCGAGGCACCCATCGCCAGCAAGCCGGCTCCTACGAGATTTGCGGTATCCGTGTCTTGCGGGATTGCATGAAGCCCCTTTTTTGTCCGTCGCTTTTCAAGTCATCGTACAACTTGCCGATAACGAGCTGTCAGGGCATCGCCCTCCACAAAAGCCAACAAAAATAAAGGCACTCGTTATGTTTCTTCGCCAGTTGAATATTGCCCCTCGTGCCGCACTGGGGTTTGCCCTGATCGCAGTGCTCGTAGCATTGCTCGGGATTTTTGCCCTGGGGCAAATGTCGAGTATTCGCGAGAGCGAGGTGGCGGTGGAGAAACAATGGTTGCCAAGTATTCGCGGCGGTGACGAGATCCGCGAGTTAATGCTGCGCATCCGCACCATTTCCTTGCGCATGGCTCTGGATCAGGACCCGAAGAATATTCCGGTCTATCGCAGCCAGATGGACACCCGCGATAAAGAGCTGAGCGAGAAGATTGCCGCTTACGACAAGCTGGTGGACACCGCCGAAGGTCAGGCCTTGTATGACCATTTCAAAACTACCTTCGCTGCCTACCGCACTGGCATCGCCCAGTCGTTCACCCTGGCCGAGCAAGGTCGCCGTGACGAATTGACCAAACTGCTGTTGGTCGACATGAAGACTGTAGTCGATGGTTCGGGCAAACAGCTCAACGACTTGGCCGATCTGTTCGCCAAGCAGGTCGCCGCGGAAAGTCAGAAGTCCGCGGCTCACTACGAAACATCGCGGACGATCGTCAGCCTGTTCATCGCGCTTGCCGCGTTGGCGACCGTTGGCCTGGCCATGCTGCTGACCCGCAGCATCGTCCGTCCTCTGATCGAAGCCGTAAGCGCCGCAGAACATGTAGCGCAGGGCGATCTGACCCGGCCGATCGAAACCCATGGCAGTGACGAAGTCAGCCGTTTGCTCAAGGCCTTGGCAACCATGCAGCAAAACCTGCGGGAAACCCTGCAGGGCATCAGTGGTTCGGCCACGCAATTGGCTACGGCGGCCGATGAGTTGAACGCTGTCACCCTCGATAGCACCCAAGGTCTGCAACAACAGAACAACGAGATTGAACAGGCCGCGACGGCAGTCAATGAAATGACCACTGCTGTGGAAGAGGTCGCACGCAACGCGGTGTCCACCTCCGACGCAACCCGCCAGTCCAGTGAATCGGCGCATCTGGGGCAAGAGCGGGTCAGCGAAACCGCCAGCGCTATCAGTTCGTTGGCCAATGAAGTGCAAAGCACCGGTGAGTTGGTTCGGTCCCTGGCCAATCAGTCCCAGGACATCGGCAAGGTGCTGGATGTGATTCGTGCGATTGCCGAGCAAACCAACCTGCTGGCGCTCAATGCGGCGATTGAGGCGGCGCGCGCGGGGGAGAGCGGTCGAGGTTTTGCGGTGGTGGCTGATGAAGTGCGTGCACTGGCCTATCGCACACAGCAATCAACTCAGGAAATCGAGCAAATGGTGCAGGGCATGCGCAACGGCTCGAGTTTGGCCCTGGATGCCATGAACGCCAGTGCCTCCCGTGCCGCCAGCACATTGGTTCTGGCTGAGCGGGCAGGTGAGGCGCTGCAAACCATTACCGCGTCGGTGCACGAAATTCATGAGCGCAACCTGGTGATCGCCAGCGCGGCTGAGGAACAGGCGCAAGTGGCGCGGGAGGTTGATCGCAACCTGGTGAACATTCGTGATCTGTCGGTGGGTTCGGCTGCCGGGGCTGATCAAACCAGCGCGTCGAGCCATGAATTGTCGAAACTGGCGAATGCCTTGCAGGGGATGGTGCGGCGTTTCCGCGTGTAAAAAATGTAGGAGCTGCCGAAGTCTGCGATCTTTTGATCTTGCCTTCAAAAAGCAAAGTCAAAAGATCGCAGCCTGCGGCAGCTCCTACAGGGAGCGGTATTAGTGCAGTTTCAGGCGTGGCTCGGTCCCGCGGCCGATCTTGCTGCCGAGCATCAGCATCGCCGTGCGGAACGGTCCGTACAGCGCCATCTGGTGCATGCGGTACAGCGACACGTAAAACATCCGCGCCAACCAACCTTCTAGCATCACGCTGCCGGTGAGGTTGCCCATTAAGTTACCCACAGCCGAAAAACGTGACAGCGAGATCAGCGAGCCGTAGTCAGTGTATTTGTACTCCGGCAACGCCTTGCCTTCGATCCGCAGCTTCAGCGATTTGGCCAGCAACGATGCCTGTTGATGCGCGGCCTGGGCGCGCGGCGGTACGTTGCGGTCGGTGCCCGGTTGCGGGCAGGCCGCGCAGTCACCGAAGGCGAAGATGTTTTCGTCGCGCGTGGTTTGCAGGGTTGGCAATACTTGCAGCTGATTGATGCGGTTGGTTTCCAGGCCATCGATGTCCTTGAGGAAACCCGGTGCGCGAATCCCGGCGGCCCAGACTTTCAGGCTGGCGTTAATTACTTTGCCATCAACGGTGATCAGGCTGTCTGCCGTGACTTCGCTGACCGCTGCATTGGTCATGACGTTGACCCCGAGTTTCTCCAGGGTTTTATGCACAGGTCCGCCGATCCGCTCCGGCAGGGCTGGCAGTACCCGAGGCCCGGCTTCGATCAGGGTGATGTGCATGTTTTCCGGTTTGATCCGGTCCAGCCCGTAAGCCGCCAGTTCATGGGCGGCGTTGTGCAGTTCGGCAGCCAGTTCAACCCCGGTGGCACCGGCGCCGACGATCGCCACGCTGATTTGCTCGACCTTGTCCGTCTGCCCGGCATGGGCGCGCAGGTAGTGGTTGAGCAATTGCTGGTGGAAGCGTTCAGCCTGTTTGCGGGTGTCGAGGAACAGGCAGTGCTGCGCCGCGCCCTGGGTACCGAAATCGTTGGTGGTGCTGCCGACGGAAATCACCAGCGAGTCGTATGCCACTTCCCGCGCAGGCACCAGTTCCAGGCCGGCGTCGTCATAAGTGGCAGCGAGCTGGATTTTTTTCTGCGTGCGATCGAGCCCGCTCATGCGACCCAGTTGGAACTCGAAGTGGTTCCATTTGGCCTGGGCCACATAGTTAAGTTCGTCTTCGGAAGAGTTCAGGGAGCCGGCCGCCACTTCATGCAACAACGGTTTCCAGATGTGGGTCAGGTTCGCATCGACCAGCATCACACTGGCCGTGCCGCGCTTGCCCAGAGTCTTACCCAGACGGGTAGCCAACTCCAGACCGCCGGCGCCGCCGCCGACAATAACAATACGATGGGACATGGGGATAACTCGCAAGGCTAAAGGAAATCGGTGCAGTCAACCGAGCGAGCGCAAGGCAGCTCATAGCGTCAGATAACTGATAAGTCGGCTCAACAGGCCTAAACCAATGGTCACTGCCAATACCAGTACAAGGAGCATCCACGGCCGGAAAGGCCGGCGCTCGACTTGGTGCTGGGACAGTTGCAGGTACTCTTCGACATGCTTCTGGTCGTCGGGGTTCAGGCGGCTGGTCATAAAGGCCTCGTCAGGTAGACGTTGCTGAATGTGTAGAAGCTACAGGCTGATTTAACGAACGCTGAACGGAGCATAGCCGGTGTCCGGAATGGGCTCGACGCTCACCGTGTCGTCCAGGCGAATGATGCCACTTTGTAACACTCGGGCAGTGATTCCGCCATGTCCGCGTACGGCTTGAAAGGTGCCCGGGCCGAGGTTGTTTTGCAGGCGTGCGCAAGGCTGGCACCAGCCCGTTGTTTCGAAAATCGCCTGGCCGATCCGGAAACGCCGGCCCTTGAGGCTGAACAGGTTGATCCCACTGATAACGAGATTGCGCCGCAGATCTTCAGGTTTGATCGGTTGATCATGCGGGCGGCCCATCAGCGAACTGATCACCGCCAGATGTTCCCACTGAATCAGCGTCACCTGCCGCGCATTGCGTACGCCCGGCCGGGCGCGGTCACCGGTCAAGCCAGCCTCCAGTCGCGCTTCCACTGCATCCAGTTCGATCATCGGCGCGTGACGCTCCGGGCGCACGCCGATCCAGCGTACGCGGCCGGTTTGCGGGACATCGGCAATCAGCTCCTGCAATGGACTCACAGGCTGATCCCGACATCGAAGACGATGCTTCGTCCCAGGTTGCTGCGCAGGAAATCCGGGGCGTCGGGATGGGCGAACAACACACGGGCGAAGGTCGGACCGACCAGCGACAGAGAACGCCAGCCCTGGCGCAGGTATTCGGTGGGTGGTGGGAAATGGCTATTGAGGTCAAGAACTTCACGCTTGAGACTGGCGAAGGCAATGATGTCCAGTTCGCCCAGATCCATGCCGCGTTCTTTGTAGTTGTGCGCTTTTTTGCGCAAGGTCGGTGCCAGTCGCAGCAAGAACTCGTTGGCCGGAATGCGTCGGGGCTTGGCCTCGCGCCGAACCAGTTGGCTCAGGGAGAACGCACTGCGCCGCCGTTGCAACTCGTCGCGCCATTCGTCGTTGAGGCGCCGGCCCTCGTCAAGAACGAAGAACACCTCGAAACTGGCATCGCGAAACAACACGTCCGGCGGCTCGCCGGCCGGGGCGAATTCGTCGGCGCGATAAGGAATGTTCAAGCCTTGCAGCAGGCGCTGGCAGACCCAACGCTCACGCTCCCATTTGCGGGCATTGGACAGGAACGCGTTGGCTTGCTCGGCCGCGATGGTCAGCAGGCGTAAATAATCTGAGTCATCCATAGGCCCAAGCTTAGCGTTCAAATGCGACAAGCAGAAAGCGTTCAGCGGTAAAACAGCATTACAGGCCGCTCGAAGGTGGCGGTGTAGACTGATGGCCACTACCTGTGCGATCGAACAAGGAGTCGAATGTGAAATTTTGGACGGTGTTGCTGCTTGGACTTCTGCCGCTGTGGGCCAATGCGCTTGAGGTGGGCGATCGGCTGGCCCCGTGGACGTTGCTCGATCAGTTCGATCAGGCGTTCACCCTCGATAGTCGCACTGAGACGCTGCTGGTGGCTCGCAGCATGGATGGGGCGAAGGTGGTCGATGCTGCGCTGCAAGGTCAGCCCAAAGGCTATCTGGAGGCCCGTCACGCAGTGTTTGTTGCTGATATTCAGCGCATGCCACGGCTCGTCGCCAAGATGTTCGCGGTACCGGCCATGCGTGATTACAACTATCGGGTGATGCTGGATCGAGAAGGGCGCGTCGCACCGCGCTATCCCGGCCCTGTGGATAAAGTGCTGTGGCTACAACTCAAGGACGGCCAGGTGGTGGCACAGCATGAGTACGCCACCGCTGCGCAATTGCATGAGGCATTGGAGATGTCTCGCCCATGATCGGCGCCGAACTGCTGTCACCGCAGAGCCTGACGGTCGGTTGGTTGATTTTCGGGCCAGTGGTGCTGTGGGCGATCTGGCGCGCGCCGTGGGTCGAGTTGTTCACCGACAGTCGTCGTCAGCATTTGCTGTTCGGCACGGTATTCGCGTTGTTCATGCTGTGGCTGGTGCGGCGGGATTTCGATACCGGCGTGTCCTATCACTTCATCGGCATGACGGCGGTGACGTTGTTGCTGGACTGGCCGCTGGCGATTGTCGGTGGACTGGTGGCACAAACCGGCCTGATGCTGTTGGGTCGTCAGGACCTGATGGCGATGGGAGTCAATGGCGCGCTATTGATCGTGCTGCCGGTATTGGTGACCGAGTGCTGCGCGATCCTGGTGGAGCGTGCGCAGCCGCGTAATCCCTTTGTGTATATCTTCGTTTCCGGTTTTTTTGCAGCGGCGTTGTCGGCGTTGCTGTGCCTGTTGCTGGCGCTTTGGTTGCTTTGGTTCGACGGGATATTTGCCATGCCGTACTGGCTGGAAGATTTTGTCGGTTATCTATGGCTGCTGGTTTTTCCGGAGGCTTTTATCAACGGCATGGTGGTCAGTGCGTTGGTGGTGTTCTGCCCGGAATGGCTGGAAACCTTCAACCGCACGCGCTACCTGTCGGCGCCCTGGAAAGACGACGATCCCAAGTCTTGATTGAAATCGTCGACGTTCCCGTGAATCAGTGACGCGGATCGAAATCGCCGCTGAACAATTCGTCCTCGGCATCCGGTGCCACCGGGATCTTGTGCTCTTCCGACGCCCAGGCGCCGAGGTCGATCAGTTTGCAACGGTCGGAACAGAACGGCCGGAATTTGCTCTCGGCGCTCCATTCGACGGGGGCGCCGCAGGTCGGGCATTCGACGGTTGGGATCTGGCTCATGACTGGCCTCCAGGCAAAGTTAGGTAAAGGTGGTGCAGGCGTTCAACCTCACTGTGCAGCCAGGCGAGGTCGCGATCGTTGACCAGCACCTCGTCGGCATGGCTTATGCGGTCCTCCCGGCTGGATTGAACCTTGAGGATCGCCTTGACCTGCTCTTCGCTGGTCTGGTCACGCTGCAGGGTGCGGTCGATCTGTAGCTGTTCGGGGGCATCGATCACCAGTACCCGCTGGGTCATGGCGTACTGCCCGGATTCAATCAGCAGTGGCGAAACCAGAATCGCGTAAGGTGATTTTGCCAGCGCCAGATGATGAGCGATTTCTTCTGCGATCAGCGGATGCAGCAAGGCTTCGAGCCAGCGGCGTTCATCCGGCACTTCGAAGATCAGCTTGCGCAGCGCGGCGCGGTCCAGTTGCCCATCAGCCTGCAACACGCCGGGGCCGAAGTGCTCGGCGATTTTTGCCAGCGCCGGACGGCCAGGCTCTACGACCCAGCGTGCGGCGTGATCGGCGTCGACCACATGCACACCGAGATCGATGAAGTGTTGGGCCGCCGCGCTTTTGCCGCTGCCGATGCCGCCGGTCAGGCCGAGAATCCAGGGTTTTTCCACAGGGGTATTCATTTCAAACCGACAAACTGCCAATAGAAGTCGGTTATTTGAACACCCCAGAGCAAGGCAATCCAGCCAGCGATGGCCAGATACGGGCCGAAGGGGATGGGTGTCGAGGTTTTCGCGTTGCGCAAACGCAGGTAAATCACGCCGACCACTGCCCCGACCAGGGACGATAAAAGGATGGTCAGCGGCAAGATCTGCCAGCCGCCCCAGGCGCCAAGCATCGCCAGCAACTTGAAGTCGCCATGGCCCATGCCGTCCTTGCCGGTGATCAGCTTGAACAGCCAGAACACCGACCACAGCGCCATGTAGCCGGCAATTGCGCCCCATAACGCTTCATGCAATGGCACGAACAAACCGAGGCTGTTGACGATCAACCCCAGCCACATCAGCGGCAGCACCAGCACATCCGGCAGCAGTTGATGCTCGGCGTCGATCAGGCTCATGGCCAACAGGCCCCAGCTGAGCAGCAGCGTCATGCAGGCTTGCCAGCCGAAACCGAAATGCCAGGCAATGAATGCCGACAGCAGGCCGCAGGCCAGTTCGGTCAGCGGGTAGCGTTTGCTGATTGGCGCCTTGCAGGCCGAGCAGCGTCCACGCAGGAACATAAAACTGAGTACGGGAATGTTTTCCCAGGCGCGAATCCGATGAGCGCAGTTGGGACATTGGGAGTGGGGCAGCATCAGGTTGAAGGTCGGCAGCGGCGTTTCGCCGGGCAGCCCGAGAATGTCGTGGGCCTGCACGCGCCAATCGCGTTCGAGCATTTTCGGCAGGCGCCAGATCAGCACGTTGAGAAAGCTGCCGACCAACAGGCCGATCACCCCGGCAATGATGATGAAGACCAGCGGGTTGTGAGCGAGAATTTCGTTCAAGGGCATGTCAGATCGCTGAGCCAAGTTGGAAGATGGGCAGGTACATCGCAACCACCAGGCCGCCGACAATAACACCCAGCACCACCATGATGAACGGCTCCATCAGGCTGGTGAGGTTATCGACCATATTGTCGACCTCGTCCTCGTAGAAGCCCGCGACCTTGTCGAGCATATCGTCAAGGGCGCCGGACTCTTCGCCAATGGCCGTCATCTGTATCGCCATGTTCGGAAAAATACCGGAAGTGCGCATGGCGAAGTTCAGCTGCATGCCCGTCGAAACGTCCTGCTTGATGCGCAGCACCGCACGCTTGAACACAACGTTGCCGGTGGCACCGGCCACCGACTCAAGGGCTTCCACCAAGGGCACGCCGGCGGCGAAAGTGGTCGACAGCGTGCGGGCATAACGGGCCACGGCGGACTTGTACATCAAAGTGCCCACCAACGGCAGTTTCAGCAGCCAGGTGTCCATCCGGTCGCGAAAAACCTGCGATGTCTTGACGGCGTGGCGGGCAGTGAAGAACCCAACGATCAACACGCCGAGCATCATCCACCACCAGTCCTGCATGAACCGCGACAGGCCGATGACCATCACCGTGAAGGCGGGCAACTGCGCGCCAAACCCTTCGAACACCGACTGGAATTGCGGCACCACTTTGACCAGCAAAATGCCAGTGACGATGATCGCCACGAACACCACCACCAGCGGGTAGGTCATGGCTTTCTTGATCTTGGCCTTGAGGCTTTCGCTCTTTTCCTTGTAGGTCGCTACCCGTTCCAACAGGGTGTCCAGCGCACCCGCCTGCTCGCCGGCGTCCACCAGGTTGCAGTACAACTCATCGAAGTATTGAGGTTTTTTGCGCAGTGCCGCAGCGAAGCTGTTGCCCGCCGCGACCTCCTGTTTCACCTCGTCCACCAGCTTGCGCATGGCTGGGTTATCGAAGCCTTCGCCGATGATGTCGAACGACTGCAACAGCGGCACGCCGGCTTTCATCATGGTCGCCATCTGACGGGTGAAAAGGGCGATGTCCTGGGCCTTGATGCGTTTGCCCATGTTGAAAAGCGAGACGGTTTTCTTGCGCACCCGGCCGGGTTTGATGCCTTGTTTGCGCAATTGCGCTTTGATCAACGCGGGATTCTGGCCGGTCAGTTCGCCGTTGATTTTCGTGCCTTTGCGGTCGGTGCCTTCCCAGGCGTACACGCTGATTTTCGCTGCTTTGACCGCCATGTTCAGTCCTTGGTGACCCGGTTGATTTCTTCAAGGCTGGTAATGCCCTGCATGGCTTTGAGCAGGCCGGAAGTGCGCAAGTCATTGAATCCGTCCTTGCGCATCTGCTCGTCGATTTGCAGTGAGTTGCCCTCGGCCATGATCAGGCGTTGCAAGTCCGGTGTGTTCTTCACCACTTCATAAATCCCCACTCGCCCTTTGTAGCCGCCGTTGCAGTGATCGCAACCGACCGGCTCATAGATCGTGAATGTGCCGATGCGTTCCTCGGGGAAGCCTTCCTTGAGCAGCGTCTCGCGGGGAATCTCCAGCGGCACGCGGCAATGACTGCACAACTTGCGCGCCAGACGCTGGGCGATGATCAGGCTGACCGAGGTGGCAATGTTGAAGCCCTGAATGCCCATGTTGTGCAGGCGGGTCAGAGTTTGCGCGGCGCTGTTGGTGTGCAGGGTCGACAGCACCAGGTGACCGGTCTGGGCTGCCTTGATGGCGATTTCGGCGGTTTCGAGGTCGCGTATCTCGCCGACCATGATCACGTCCGGGTCCTGACGCAGAAAGGAGCGCAGTGCCTGGGCGAAATCCATGCCCTGCTTCGGATTGACGTTGACCTGGTTGATGCCTTCCATGTTGATCTCCACCGGGTCTTCGGCGGTGGAGATGTTGATGTCCACGGTGTTGAGAATGTTCAGCCCGGTATAGAGCGATACGGTCTTGCCCGAGCCGGTGGGGCCTGTCACCAGAATCATCCCCTGTGGCTGCCTGAGGGCGGTCATGTACAGGTCTTTCTGATCGGGTTCATAGCCGAGGGCGTCGATGCCGATTTGCGCGCTGGACGGGTCGAGAATCCGCAGTACCACTTTTTCGCCCCACAGGGTTGGCAGGGTGTTGACCCGCAAGTCGATGGATTTGCTCTTGGTCAGGCGCATCTTGATTCGCCCGTCCTGGGGTTTGCGGCGCTCGGAGATGTCGAGACTGGCCATGACTTTCAGGCGTGCGGCGATGCGGTTGGCCAGTTGGATTGGTGGCTTGGCCACTTCACGCAAAATGCCGTCGGTGCGCATCCGCACACGGTAGATCTTCTCGTAGGGCTCGAAATGCAGGTCGGAAGAGCCGCTTCTGATCGCATCAAGCAACATTTTGTGGACGAAGCGCACCACCGGCGCGTCATCGGCATCCTGGCCGACAATGGCGTCCTGGCGCTTGTCGTCGGTTGCTTCGCTATCGAGGCTGTCGAGGTCAACGTCGGCCATGTCTTCCAGGCCGGTGCCAGGGGTGTCGAAGAATCTCTCGATGGCGTCGCTGAGCTTGTCGTCTTCCACCAGGATGGCTTCGGTGGTGAGCCCGGTGCTGAACTGGATGTCGTTGATGGCCTGGTGGTTGGTCGGATCGGAGATCCCCACGAACAGTTTGTTGCCGCGACGCCAGAGGGGCAGGGCGTGGTGCTTGCGCACCAGTTTCTCGCTGACCAGGTCTTTGGGCTGGGTTTCCCTGTCCAGGGTGTTGAGATCCATCAGGGCCATGCCGAAGTGTTCCGAAGCAATCTCGGCGACTTGGCGGCTTTTCACCAGTTTGTTCTGCACCAGGTAACTGACCAGGGACAGGTGATTGCGTTGAGCTTGCTGATACGCCTGTTGCGCGCTTTTGTCAGTGAGCAGCTCGGCCAGGACCAATTGCTTGGCCAGACCGCTGAGGGCGATGTCATTCATTGAGATACCGGACGCAGACAATTCATGACTTATAGCCTAGTCAACGGGCGTAACCAAACCAGGGGCGGTGAGGTGACAAAAACTGTCAGATAGTGCGGATCCTGGGGGTAGGAAAGGGCGCTGCCGCCAACGCGCTCCCAGTGAACAAGCCTCGTGGACCTTGGCATGGGCTGTGCTGATACAGATCCAGATCATGAGATTTCGACTCATGCACGGAGGCTGTCTATGAACAATCAAAAAGGTTTTACCCTGATCGAGCTGTTGATCGTGGTGGCGATCATCGGGATTCTGGCAACGTTTGCGATCCCGGCTTATTCGAAGTATCAGGCGCGGGCCAAAGTGACGGCGGGTCTGGCGGAGATTTCGGCATTGAAGGTGCCGTTTGAAGACGTGCTGAATCAAGGGACCGATCCAGATCTGACCAAAATTGGCGGTACAGCAACGACTTCCAACTGCACCACGACGGCTTCGGGCAAGGCGGCTGACGGCACGGGTACGATCGCTTGCACGATTCTCAATGCTCCGGGGCCGGTGTTGAACAAAACCATTACCCTGACGCGCACATTGGCTGGCTGGACATGCGCCACCGGCGTCGATCAGGACTACGCGCCTAAAGGCTGTGCAGGTGTTGTTCCGAAGGTCTGATCCAGCGTTTTGTAGCCAAATACCCCGCCTTGCGCGGGGTATTTTTTATTCAGCGGATGAAAATCCGATGTAAATGAGAAAGTTTCGATAATTCATGGCCTTAGGCCTTGCTCAAAACCGGCAACTTGCATGTAGAGAATGTCGAAGTCTTGCATTTTGCATGATTCCGAAAATTGAGTGATTTTATAACCTATTGATTTATAACGATTTGTTGAGTGTTTCAAAGTTGGCACAGCGTTCGCAATATCTCTGGTAACCCTGCTGACAATCAACCCAGCAGACTTTCCAGAAAAACAGGAGTTACTCGTATGAAGAAGTTCGCTATCGCTGCCGCTACTGCTACCGCGCTGACCCTGACCATGGCCAACGTTGCATTTGCCCAGACTCAGGCCACACAAGCTCCATTGATGGTGGCCACCGGTGAAGTCACCAAAGCCGAAGAAGCCACTTCCGATACCTGGATCACGACCAAAGTCAAAACCGACCTGGTAACCGAAAAAGGCATTCCTGGCACTGACATCAAGGTTGAAACCAACAAAGGTGTGGTTTCCCTGTCCTCCACTGTTGCAGTGACTGAGAGTCAGAAAGCTACTGCCGTGGCGATCACCAAGAAAATCAAAGGCGTTAAAGCGGTCTCCGCTGACGGCCTGAAAGCCGAGTAAGGCAAGACTTCTCGCCTGAACCGGGAGAAGGCGCGGTAGACGGGCCGAGTCATACGTCTGCCGCATCTGAGGAGTTCATGCGAACGGCCATAGGGATGTGGCCATTACAGGCCCCGGCATTCGTGTCGGGGCCTGTTCTATTGTGGACTGCACAAAACAAGTGTGGGAGTGAGCCTGCTCGCGATAGCGATGTATCAGCCAACATCTACGTTGACTGATACACCGCTATCGCGAGCAGGCTCACTCCCACATGGTTATGTGTTGTATTCAACTGCCGCGTCTATTGTTGATCTGTACCAATCGGTACCCATCACTCGGCGTCCAGGTGCATCGGCGTAATGACCTTGCCGTCCTTCTCCGCCTCACCCAACTGGGCATCGATGAAGTACACACGGTCATCGGCCAGTTGACCCTTGTCGACCAGATAGTCCTTGATGCTGCTGGCGCGTTCCTGACCCAACTCCCGCAACAGCACCTCACTGGAGCTCCAGAACTGAATCACGTCAGCACGCATTTTCGCGGTGCGTTCTTCTTTGCCCAGGTCTTTCCATTCGGCCGGCGGTTGGGTTTTCAGGCGTGTGCGGTAGATCCCTTCCAGCAGCGGACCTTTCTCGCTGTCGGGCACTTCCAGCAGATTCGCTTTCGCCGGCACCTTATCGCCGCGACGCTGGAGCATTTTGTAGTAGTTGTACTGGTATTCACGCTCCAGTCGTTGTTCGGCAATCAACGGGCCGTCACTGCTCTTGGCGGCGGTGCCTTCGATTTCCAGGCGCAGGGCCGGGCGTTCCTTGAGCGCCTGGGACAGCTTGACCAGCGCGGTTTCGGCGTCCTTGCTCAGGTCGCTTGAGCCTGGTGCGAAGGACACGGTGCCCAAGTCTTCCGAACCACCGCCGGTGACCAGGCCGCCAATCAGTTTGAACGGCGCTGCGGCAGCCTTGACGATCAGGTTGCGCAGGGTCTGCCAGACAATCGGCATCACACTGAACTGCGGGTTATTCAAGTCGCCCGTCACCGGCAGTTCGATGGAAATCTTGCCGTCGACGTCCTTAAGCAAGGCAATCGCCAGTTTCAGCGGCAGACTCACGGCGTCCGGGCTGTCGACTTTTTCACCGAGTTGCAGTTGTTCGACCACCACTTTGTTTTCGGCCTGGAGCTGGCCCTTGGTGATCTTGTAATGCAGGTCGAGATTGAGCCGGCCCTTGCGGATGCGGTAGCCGGCGAATTTGCCGGAGTAGGGCGTCAGCGTGGTCAGTTCCACGCGTTTGAAACTGGTGGCGATGTCGAGGCTGGCCATCGGGTCGAACGGGTTGACCGCGCCCTTGATGGTCACGGGTGCATAGCGGTCGACCTTGCCTTTGATGTCGACGCTCGCCGGTTTCGCCTGACGGCTGTCGATGGTGCCGATCTGCCCGTTGAGTTGTTGGACGGCGGTGGCGAAGTTCGGCGTCAGGCTGAAGTCGGCGAAGTTGGCCGAGCCGTCATTGATAGCGATGCCGCCGATGTGGATGCCCAGTGGCTTGTCTTTGCTGGCGGCGGGTTTCGCGCCGTTGGTCTTCGCCGCGGAATCGGGCGGTTGCGGGATCAGCAAGTCATCGATATTGGTGGTGCGGTCGTCGTTGATCATGAAGCGCGCATAGGGCTGGAACAGGTTGACCTTGTCGATCGACAGGCTGTCACCGTGCTGATAGTTCAGACCTTCAACCACCAGCTGCTGCCATTTGAGGAAGTCGCGGGTTTTCAAGGTGTCGAGGGTGTGCAGTTGATCGACCTGGGCGCGGCCGGTGACAGTCAAGGCCAGCGGTTCGGTGCTTTTCAGGTTGACCGCCAGATCGCTGCCGAGCATGCCGCTGCGCAGTTCCAGGCGAATGAACGGGTTGATGTAAGACTGGGCGACGCGCAGGTCGATGTCTTTGGTCTGTACATTGAGTTTGGCGCTGACCGGCGCCAGATTGACCTCGCCGTCCGCCGTGAGCTTGCCTTGCTTGCCCACCCCGGTATCGAGCTTGAGCGTAAAGGGTGAGCCATTGAGGCTGTCGAATTTCTGCAAGTCGAGGTTCAGCGGGCCCAGTTCCAGCGCCACGGCGGGTTGCGCCTTGCGGTCGGCCAGATGCACCTGGTAATCGCGCAATTGCACATCGTTGAGCAGCACTTGCCAGGGTTTGCTCGGTGCCGCCGGCTCAGGTTTCGGAGAATCGGCGGCGGCCGGCGCGCTGATGGGCTCGGCGTTGGCCTTGGCGGCCGGTCTGGACGGTTGGCTGGCGAACAATTTTTGCCAGTCGAGTTGGCCGTCGGCTTCGAGGGCGGCCCAGGTTTCGAGTTTATGGCTGCGGACCTTGCCGACCACTACCTGCTGCTTGGCCAGGTCGATGGTGGTTTCGCTGACGTCCAGTCGCTCAAGTTTCACCAGCGGCCGACCGTCCGGAGCCTTGATGGCGAAGGGCGCCACGCTGACGGCGACATTGCTCAGCAGCAGTTCGGTTTCCTTGGCCAGGCTGAGTTTGTAGTCAGTGCTGAGGCTCATTACCCCGCTTTCGAGGTCCAGAGGCACCGCATCGCGAACATAGGGCCAAAAGGCTTTCATCTTGCCATCGGTAATTTTCAACTTACCTTCAGAGGCGAACGGAATCAGGCTGAAGTTGCCTGTCCAGTCGACTTGTCCACCATTGGGGCCGACAGCCACCAACTCCATGTCCGCACTGTCTTCGGGCAGGGTGCTGAGGTGTTTGAGTTCGAAGTCGAGTTGGTCGTAGAGAAATTCGATGGGTTCGCTGGGGCGTTCATCCTTGAAGTGCAAGGCGCCGCCAGCCAGTTTGATCCGGTCAATGCGCAGCGGGAACGGCTTGGCATTGGGGTCGTCCGGCGTTGGCTCGCTCACTGGCAGTTTGAACAAGCTGCGCAGATTGAGTTTGCCGTCCTTGGTGAAGATGACTTCGGTCTTGGATTTTTCCAGTTCGATGTCGGACAGATGCAGCGCCTTGGTCCAGAGGCTGTCGATCTGCAAGTTGGCGTGCAGGCGTTCGAAGCCGATCTGTTCCTTGCCGGGGTCGCCGATGTTCAGGCCCCAAACGGTCAGTTCGAGGCTGAACGGATTGAGTTCGATCCGTTGGATGGTGGCGGGCGTCGTGGCGTAGTTGGCCAATTGTTGGTTGGCAACGCGCAACGCGATGCCCGGCAAAATCAGAAAGCCCAGCAGACTGTAGAGAGCCAGAGCAGTCAACAAGGCGCCGAGGGCGCGAATCAATCCTTTGTACATGTATGGCTTCATCTGTCTGAATCGGAGTGCCTTGGAGTATGGCACGCGATTCCGGTTCCGAAGCAATCCGCCGATTGACGATCTTTCAGATTAGTCCGACGTCCTTCAGAGCTGCAGAATCAAGGTTTTCAGCGGTGGTTGCTGATCCATCGACGGGAAATCGCCGCCCGGTTTCATCACCGTCCACTCGCGTACGGGGCGACCGGCTTTCTCCGCGCAACGCAAAACCTGCTCGCGCCAATCGTCCATGCTGACTTTTGCGAGGTTGTTGCAGCAGATCAGTACGCCGTTGTCGGCCGTGGTCAGCAGGGCCGGTTTCAGCAGGCTCTGGTAGTCGCGCAGCAGGTCGACGGTGCCGAAAGCACTCTTGGCCCAGGCTGGCGGATCCAGCAGCACCAGGTCGTACTGGCGCTGATCCAGGCGCTGATAGCTCGGCAGTTTTTGCCCGCGACGCTGGCTGATGGGCAGACCGGCCAATTGGCGGATCGCCGGGAAGTAATCGGACTGGATGAATTGCATGGTTGGCAATTGCGGGTTGAGCAGGCCGTTTTCACGACCGACCGCCAGGTTGCCTTCTGCGAAGTCGAGGTTGCACACCTCGCTGGCGCCACCGGCCGCCGCACTGAGGCCGACGCCACAGGTGTAGGCAAACAGGTTGAGCACACTTTTGTTTTTGCTGTGGTCCTTGACCCAGCCGCGGGTGTTGCGCAGGTCGAGGAACAATAGCGGATCCTGCCCGGCGTGACGGCCACGGACCCGGTAATTGAGACCCCATTCGTGGCCAACCAGGTCCTGCAGCGCGGCTTCGTCGGCGCGGTAGACGGTATCTTCGCGGTCGATGCGCGAGTTGCCGCGGGAGCGGTCGTTGTAGACCAACAGGGTTTCCAGGCCCAAATGGCTGTTGATCGTTTCGTGCAGGTGCAGCAGGTCTTCGCGTTCCAGCGACTGATGGAAACTTTGCACCATCAGTTGCGGACCGTAACGGTCGATGGTCAGGCCACCAGCGCCTTCCTGGCTGCCGTGAAACAGGCGATAGCAGTCGGTGCCCTGGCTGTGCAGCTCGGCGAGCAAGTCCTGACGATGATCGAGGGCGGCGCGCAGCGCCTGATTCAAGGAAGACATGCTGAGCGCCTTGCAGGAGGTAATTTGGCGCGGGAGTTTAACAGTATTGCACCTGTGGCGAGGGAGCTTGCTCCCGCTCGAGTGCGCAGCGCTCGCAAAAAATCGAAATGTCCCGGAATTTTGGGGCCGCTTCGCAGCCCAGCGGGAGCAAGCTCCCTCGCCACAGAGTCCGGAGGTCAGGTCAGCAAACCCATCCGCCGCTTGGCCCGCTGCACCGAGCCATTGCGCACTGCCCAGCGCAACATCGGCGCACTGCGATTGACGCTGGCGCGGATCAGTTTGCGTTGCAATGGGCCTTGGCTCACGCCGAGCATGTCACTGGCCCAGTCCGGCAGCAGGTCAATGCCGGCCTGCATCATCAAACCACCAAAAGGCCTGGCCAAACGGCTGGGCGACGGGGCGTTCAATAACAGCCGCAGCACTTCACGGCTGCGCGCGTCGCACAGCAGTTGCGGACGAATGCTCTCCAGGTAATCGGAAATTTCCTGCCGTGAGCGCGGCACGTCACGGGCGCCAAGACGTTCTGCCACCAGCGCGATTTCAGCGTAATACCGATCTTGATCGGCCAGGGACAAGTGCGGATTTCGATAGCGCAAATGCGCGGCGAGGAAGTTGCTGACCTCGGCCACGTGTACCCAGGTCAGCAGGTCGGGATCGCTGGCGGCGTAGGGTCGGCCATCGAGCGCGGTGCCGGTGACTTGCAGGTGAATGGTGCGGACTTTTTCGATCAGCCAGTCGGCGTCCTGCTTTGAACCGAAGGTGGTGCCGGAGATGAACTGCCCGGTTCGGCGCAGGCGGCCGAGCATGTCTTCGCGAAAATTCGAGTGGTCCCACACGCCAGCCAGGGCCAGCGGATGCAGCGCTTGCAGCATCAGGGCACTGATGCCGCCGATGAGCATGCTGCTGAAATCGCCGTGCACTTGCCAGCTCACCGAATCCGGCCCGAACAGCCCGGGATCACCCTTGGGGTTTTCCAGATCAAGCTTGCCCAGGGACAGACCGGTCAGGCTCATGACTTGGGTTTCGATGCGGGTGCGGATGAATTCCATGGCGACTCAGTGGCGAAGATTAATAACAACCTGTAGGAGCCGACTTGCTGGCGATAGCGTCCTCAAGACCGCCATCGCCAGCAAGCCGGCTCCTACGAAAAGCAATTTACTGATTCAGGCGTTTTTCGATCAAACCTTGTACCACGCTCGGATCGGCCAGGGTCGAGGTATCCCCAAGGCTATCCAATTCATTGCAGGCGATCTTGCGCAGGATACGCCGCATGATCTTGCCCGAACGGGTTTTCGGCAAGGCCGGAGCCCATTGGATCAGGTCCGGTTTGGCGAAGCTGCCGATTTCCTTGCTGACGTGGGCCAGCAATTCTTTCTTCAGCTCATCGTTGGGATCGGTGCCGTTCATGGGCGTGACAAAGGCGTAGATGCCCTGGCCTTTGACGTCATGCGGGTAGCCGACCACGGCGGCCTCGGCAATGCTGTCATGCAGCACTAATGCGCTTTCCACTTCAGCGGTACCGATGCGGTGTCCGGACACGTTGATCACGTCGTCTATACGCCCGGTGATCCAGTAGTCGCCATCCTCGTCGCGGCGTGCACCGTCACCGGTGAAGTAATAGCCGGGGTAGGGCTTGAAGTAGGTGTCGACCATCCGTTGCGGGTCGCGGTAGACGCTGCGGATCTGCGCCGGCCAGCTGGACTTGATCGCCAAAACGCCGCTGCCGGCGCCTTTGATTTCCTTGCCCTGTTCGTCGAGCAGCACCGGTTGCACGCCGAACATCGGTTGTGTGGCGCAGCCGGGTTTGATCCGTTGCGCGCTCACCAGCGGGCTGAGCATGATGCCGCCGGTTTCGGTCTGCCACCAGGTATCGACGATCGGGCAACGCTCTTCGCCGACCACATGGAAATACCATTCCCACGCTTCCGGGTTGATCGGCTCACCTACAGTGCCGAGCAGTCTGACGCTGGCGCGGGACGTTTCCTTCAACGGTCCGGGACCTTCACGCATCAAGGAACGCAGGGCAGTGGGGGCGGTGTAGAAGATGTTCACTTTGTGTTTGTCGATCACTTGCCAGAAACGCGAAGTGCTCGGGTAGCTCGGCACGCCTTCGAAAATCAGCGTGGTGGCTCCGTTGGCCAGCGGACCGTAGACGATGTAACTGTGGCCGGTGACCCAGCCGACATCGGCGGTGCACCAGAAGACTTCACCGTCGCGGTAATCGAGCACGTATTTGAAGGTCATCGCCGCTTGCAGCAGGTAGCCGCCAGTGGTGTGCAACACACCTTTGGGTTTGCCGGTGCTGCCGGAGGTGTAGAGGATGAACAGCGGGTCCTCGGCGTCCATCGGTTCGGGCGGGCAATCGTCGCTGACGTCGCGCAGTGCCTGGTGATACCAGAGGTCGCGGCCCTCGACCCAGTTCACCGGGTTCTGCGTGCGCTCGACCACGACCACGGTGCTGACGTCCGGGCAACTTTGCAGTGCCTTGTCGACGTTCTGCTTGAGAGGCACGAATTTGCCGCCGCGCACGCCTTCATCGGCGGTGATCACCGTGCGGCAATCGGCATCGAGAATCCGGTCACGCAAGGAATCCGGGGAGAAACCGCCAAACACCACCGAATGCACCGCACCGATGCGCGTACAGGCCAGCATGGCGTAGGCCGCTTCGGGGATCATCGGCATGTAGATGCACACGCGGTCGCCTTTTTTCACGCCACGGCTTTTGAGCACGTTGGCCAGGCGGCAGACGTAGTGATGCAGTTTTTTATAAGTGATTTGCGTGGATTCAGCGGGGTCGTCGCCTTCCCAGATGATCGCGATTTGATCGCCGCGTTTATCCAGATGACGGTCGATGCAGTTATAGCTGACGTTCAACTGGCCGCCGGCAAACCAGCTGGCCTCACCGGTTTTCAGGTTATAGCGCTGGACGGTGTCCCACGGAGCGCTCCAGTCGAGGAAGCGGGTGGCCTGTTCGGCCCAGAACGTGGTGGGGTGTTCGATGGATTCGCGGTACAGACGGTGGTAGTCGTCTTGACTCAGTTGTGCAGCCCGGCGGACGGCATCGGCTTTGGGGAACGTGCTGATATCGAACATGACGGTTCCTTCTTGTTGTTTTGGCGACAAGAGGGGAGCTGCGCGACCCTCGTAGGAGCCGGCATGCTGGCGAAAGCGATGTGTCATTCAACATTTTTGTCGACTGAGACACCGCTTTCGCCAGCAAGCCGGCACCTACAAGGTTAGTACCACACGCAGGGTCGCGTCAGATCACCCGCGGTGACGACCACGGAAGTAGTTGATCAGCCCTTGGGTGGACGCGTCGTCAGCCGGCGCTTCTTCGCTGCCGACCAGACGGTTGTAGACGCCTTTGCCCAGTTCCTTGCCCAGCTCCACGCCCCATTGGTCGAAGGCATTGATGCCCCAGATCACGCTTTGCACGAAAACTTTGTGTTCGTACATCGCCACCAGAGCGCCGAGACGACGCGGGCTGATGCGTTCCACCACCAGGGTGTTGCTCGGACGGTTGCCCGGGATCACCTTGTGCGGCGCGAGTTTCTGGATTTCTTCTTCGCTCATGCCTTTGTCGCGCAGTTCGGCTTGCGCTTCGGCAAGGGTTTTGCCGAGCATCAGCGCCTGGCTCTGCGACAGGCAGTTGGCGTACAGCCACTGATGGTGGTCGGCCACCGGGTTGAAGCTGACGATCGGCACGATGAAATCGGCCGGGATCAGTTGGGTGCCCTGGTGCAGCAACTGGTGGTAGGCGTGCTGACCGTTGCAACCCACGCCGCCCCAGATGACCGGGCCGGTGTCGGTGCTGACGGGAGTGCCGTCCTGGCGCACGCTCTTGCCGTTGGATTCCATGTCCAGCTGTTGCAAGTGCTTGGTGATGTTACGCAGGTAGTGGTCATACGGCAGGATCGCGTGGCTCTGTGCGCCCCAGAAGTTGCCGTACCACACGCCGAGCAAGGCCAGCAGCACTGGCATGTTCTGTTCAAACGGGGCGGTCAGGAAGTGCTGGTCCATGGTGTAGGCACCGGACAGCAGTTCCTTGAAGTTCGACATGCCGATGGCCAGGGCAATCGGCAGGCCGATGGCGGACCACAGCGAGTAGCGGCCGCCGACCCAGTCCCACATCGGGAAGATGTTTTCTTCACGGATGCCGAAGGCGATGGCAGCGGCATTGTTGCTCGATACCGCGATGAAGTGACGGTGCAGCTCGGCTTCCGAACCGCCCTGGGCCAGGTACCACGCGCGGGCAGCCTGGGCGTTTTTCAGGGTTTCGAGGGTGTTGAAGGATTTCGACGAGACGATGAACAGCGTGGTCTCGGCGCGCAGCTTCATGGCCAGTTCGTGAAACTCGCTGCCGTCGATGTTCGCCAGGTAATGGCAACGCACGCCTTTCTGGGCGTAGGACAGCAGCGCTTCGGACACCAGTTCAGGGCCGAGGAACGAGCCACCGATGCCGATGTTCACCACGTCGGTGATCGGCTTCTCGGTGTAACCGCGCCACAGACCGTCGTGGATGCGGCCCACAAGGTCAGTGATCTGGTTCAGCACTTTGTGCACTTCAGGCATCACGTTGACGCCATTGACCGACAGCTTGTCGCCGACTGGACGGCGCAGCGCGGTGTGCAGGGCCGGGCGACCCTCGGAAGCGTTGACGATTTCGCCGTCGAACAGCGACTTGATCGCGCCCTTGAGATCGACTTCATTGGCCAGGCCCACCAGCAAGTCGCGGGTCTCGGCGTTAATCAGGTTTTTCGAATAGTCGAGAAACAGGCCGCAACTGCTGAGGGTAAATTGAGTAAAGCGCTGCGGGTCGGCATTGAAGGCCTCGCGCATGCTGAAATCCTGCATGGCTTGGCGGTGGTCTTTCAACGCTTGCCAGGCAGGCAGAGCGGTAACGTCGTGAGGGGTGCGGTAATACGCCATCGCTGCGGGTTTCCTTTTTACTTGAACGGCTTTTATGACACTGAAAGTCCCGGAATGTCTCGACCACTGATTGGGCGAAGTCCGGTCAGCCTGCGTGCACACGATTAAATAGCGCAGACCGGTAACAGTAAACCTCGCGGGGTGATCTGTCTTGGCTTTGTCTGACCTGCGACCGGTACTTTTTTATACCGGTACGGCAGGCGAGGACAATAGAGGGGGTTTCCGGGGAGGAGAATGGCGGGTTCGATCAGGCGACCTGAACCGGAATGGCGTTGCTGGTGTGGCTCAGTTCATTGCCCGGCGCCATGTAGAGCATGCGCGGCTTGAAGTTGAGCAGTTCGGCTTCGCTGTAATGAGCGTAAGCGCAGATGATTACGCGATCGCCGACCTTGGCCTTGTGCGCGGCGGCACCGTTGACCGAGATCATGCGCGAACCCTCTTCGCCACGAATGGCGTAGGTGGTGAAGCGTTCGCCGTTGTCGACGTTGTAGATCTGGATCTGTTCGTACTCACGGATGCCGGACAGGTCCAGCCATTCGCCGTCGATGGCGCAAGAGCCTTCGTAATCGAGAACAGCGTGGGTGACTTCGGCGCGATGCAGCTTGGCTTTGAGCATGATGGCGTGCATGAGTGTTTCCCAGGTCGGAATCGAACGGCGGGCATTGTGCCCAATGGTATTGGGGGCGGCAATACGCCACAAAAGATCGCAGCCTTGCGCAAATCCATGTAGGAGCTGTCGAAGGCTGCGATCTTTTGATCTTGTCTTTAAGCTGGCGTATCGAGGTTCAGATGCAAGTTGTCGATCAACCGCGTCGAGCCCAGGAAGGCCGCCACCAGAATCACCAGATCGCGGTCTTCGGGAGTCGCCGGGCGCAAGGTCAGCGCATGGCGGATTTCCAGGTAATCCGGACGCAGGCCAGCGGCTTCGAGCTGCTTTACCTGTGCGTTGATCAGCGCCGGGAAATCCCGTTGACCCTGCTTGATCGAATCAGCGATCTCGCTCAGCGTGCGATACACCACCGGCGCAACGGTGCGCTGATCTTCGCTGAGGAAGCCATTGCGCGACGACAGCGCCAGGCCATCGGCCGCGCGAACGGTCGGCTCGCCAATGATCTGGATCGGCATGTTCAGGTCATGGACCAATGCGCGAATCACCGCCAGTTGCTGGAAGTCTTTCTGGCCAAAAATCGCCAGGTCCGGCTGGACCATGTTGAACAGCTTGCTGACCACCGTTGCCACGCCTTCGAAATGCCCCGGACGGCTGGCGCCGCACAGGCCTTCGGACAATTGCGGAACGCTGACTCGGGTCTGGCCCGCCATGCCGTCGGGGTACATTTCTTCAACGGTCGGCGCGAACAGCAAGTCGCAACCGGCTTCGAGCAGTTTTTCCTGATCGGCCGCGAGGGTGCGTGGATACTTGTCGAGGTCTTCACCGGCACCAAATTGCAGCGGGTTGACGAAAATACTCGCGACTACGAAATCCACCCGTTGGGTGGCTTTGGTAATCAGCGCGACATGGCCGCTGTGCAGGTTGCCCATGGTCGGCACGAAGCCGATGCGCTTGCCTTCGCCACGGGCGCGGGCCACGGCGGCGCGCAGTTCGCGTACGGTTTTTACGGTGTTCATGCAGAGAATCCGTGTTCGATGCCAGGGAATGTCGCCGCTTTGACTTCAGTGACGTAAGCGCTCAGGGCGGCATGAATGGTTGCCTGGCCGGTCATGAAGTTCTTCACGAATTTCGGTACGCGACCGGTAATCGACAGGCCGAGCATGTCGTGCAGGACCAGCACCTGGCCATCGGTGCGGTTGCCGGCACCGATGCCGATCACCGGAATTTTCACCGCCTGAGTAATTTCTTCGGCCAGTTCGCTCGGCACGCATTCGAGCAGCAGCATCGCCGCGCCGGCCTGTTCCAGGGAAATCGCGTCGGCACGCATCTGCCGCGCCTGGTTTTCATTACGGCCCTGAACCTTGTAGCCGCCGAGGATGTTCACCGATTGCGGCGTCAGACCCAGGTGCGCGCAGACGGGAATGCCACGTTCGGCGAGCAGGCGGATCGAGTCCGCCAGCCACAATGCGCCTTCAACTTTGACCATGTGCGCGCCGGCCTGCATCAACAGGGCGCTGTTGATCATGGCTTGCTCGGTGGTGGCATAAGCCATGAAGGGCAGGTCGGCGAGGATCAACGCATCGGTGTTACCGCGTTTGACGGCTGCCACGTGGTAAGCCATGTCGGCAGTGGTGACGGGCAGGGTGCTGTCGTGGCCCTGCAAAACCATGCCGAGGGAGTCGCCCACCAGCAGCACTTCAACGCCAGCCTGATTGCAGGCGTGGGCGAAGGTCGCGTCATAGCAGGTCAGCATGGTGATTTTTTCACCTTTTTGCTTGAGACCTTGCAGGGTGGTCAGGGTGATGGCTGGCATGAAAATGTTCCTCATTCAGGCGCTGTGGAAACTACTGCGAGTAACGCGCGTGATTCTTCGTTAAATACAGGCGCACGGTCTGTTGTCGTGCTTGTAAGGCCTGGATTGCGCCCTTCAACGCCGTGTTGGCGGCAGCGGGACGCCTATAGTCGTGAGGAGAACTCGGGAAGTCAATTGCATGTGTTACCGCATTGTTACGTCGGGGGTGTTACCGGTGGGGACTGATGCGATTCAGCAGGCTGGGTGGGGTTTGTCGCGGATTTTCGTCCTCTACAAACCAATGTAGGAGCGAGCCTGCTCGCGATGGCGTAATGGCAGTCAACATTTCTGCTGAATGCCGGATCGCTAATCGCGAGCAGGCTCACTCCTACAGGGATTTGTGTCAATTTGTAGTTAGGCGTTCCAACCCGACGAACGGGCAGTCAGCGAGCAACTCGCTGAGATGGCGACCGTCCGCCAGACGCAAATCAGCAGGCGCCAATTCAGCCAGGGGATACAGGACGAAGGCCCGTTCCTGCAGGTGATAGTGCGGCACCTTGAGGCGAGGCTCGTCGATCAGACGGTCACCGAACAACACAATGTCGAGGTCCAGCGTGCGCGGTCCCCAACGTTCAAGACGCTCGCGACCCTGTTCGTTCTCGATGGCTTGCAAGGCGTCCAGCAAATCCAGCGGCGCCAACGCACTGTCGAGGGCCGCGACCGCGTTGGTGTAACGCGGTTGGCCGGGGAGCAGCGAGTCGCTTTGATAAAACGCCGAAACCTCGACCAGTTTCGATTGCGGCAACCGCGACAGCGCTTCGACAGCGCTGCGCAGTTGTTCGGCGGGTTCAGCCAGATTGCTGCCCATGCCGATGTAGATGCGCTCCATGACTACTCGCCCGAAGCGCTCGGCGCGCCGGCAACGCGTTTGCGCTTGGAACCGCTGCTACGGCGACGTTTGCGCGGTGCGCCGGTGCCTTCGTCCTTGCCGCTGAGGTCGCGGATCATGTCGCGACGCTCGCTTTCGTTGGCGTCCTGATAATCCGTCCACCATTCGCCCAGGCCATCGGTCTGCTCGCCGGCGCTTTCGCGCAGCAGCAGGAAGTCGTAACCGGCGCGGAAGCGTGGATTGTCCAGCAGCAGATCGGCGCGTTTGCCGCTGCGGCGGGGCAGGCGTTCCTGCATGTCCCAGATCTCGCGGATCGGCATGGTGAAGCGTTTCGGGATCGCGATGCGCTGGCATTGCTCGGCAATCAACTCGTGCGCTGCTTCCTGCATTGCCGGAATCGGCGGCATGCCGCGTTCTTGCAGGCGCAGGACGCGGGCGGGCAGGGCTGGCCAGAGCAGGGCCGCAAACAGGAACGCCGGGGTCACCGGCTTGTTCTGCTTGATGCGCAGGTCGGTGTTGATCAGTGCTTCGCTGATCAGGGTGTGGGTGTAAGTCGGGTTGTATTCCAGCGCCTCGGCACTGGCCGGGAACAGTGGGTCGAACAACTGCAGGTCGACCAGCATCTCGAAGGTGTCCGCGGCATGGCCGGAGAGGAACAGCTTGAGTACTTCTTCGAACAGGCGGGCCGACGGAATCTCGCGCAGCATTGGTGCCAGGTCGCGGATTGGCGCAGCGCTGTGTTTTTCGATGCCGAAATTCAGCTTGGCGGCGAAACGCACGGCGCGCAGCATCCGTACCGGGTCTTCCTGGTAGCGCTGCTTTGGATCGCCGATCAGACGGATCAGATGATTGCGGATGTCGTGTACGCCGTTGGCGTAATCGAGGATGCGCTCGCTGACCGGATCGTAATACAGGGCGTTGATGGTGAAATCGCGGCGCTGCGCGTCTTCTTCCAGGGTGCCGTAGACGTTATCGCGCAGGATGCGCCCGCTCTCGTTGCGAGAAGACTGGTTGCTGTCTTCCTCTTCTTCGTTTTGCGGGTGGTTGGCGCGGAAGGTCGCGACTTCGATGATTTCGCGGCCGAAGTGGATGTGCACCAGTTTGAACCGGCGACCGATGATCCGCGCGTTGCGGAATTCGGCCCGTACCTGTTCAGGCGTGGCACTGGTGGCGACGTCGAAATCTTTCGGCGTGATGCCGAGCAGCATGTCGCGCACGCAACCGCCGACCAGATAGGCCTGGTAACCGGCGCCCTGCAGGCGTTCGACGATGTTCACCGCGTAACGGCTGAATTGCGCCTTTTGCAGCGAATGTTGGCCGCTATTAAGCACTTCAGGCGTGCTGCGGATGTGTTGCGTACGACGCACGGGAGTGCGGAATGACTGGAACAACTTCTTCAGCATGGGATGCACTGTTTGAAGGAATGTTCGGCCAAAAACGAAGAATGACCGCATGATGGGCGGGGATTCTAGCATTTAGTCGGGGGATGGTGTAGGACGCAGCAGATATGAGCTGTAAGCCGCATGCTTCAAGGCAGAAACGGGCTGATTCGCGGGGATTTCCAAATCGCGGAAACTACAAGGGGAGCCGAAGCTCCCCAAGAAGTAGTTGCATGCTCTATTTTTGTTATTGGTTTCGGGCTTTTTGTTTTTGTTAAGTGCCCTCGCCATGAAGCTTCCTTCATGACCCTCCCAATCGGGAGCCAAGAGCAAACGGATTGCTTTGGTCGCTGAATTGCAGTGATCTTTCGATCCAACCAGTACAGGCTCTGTCTGAGTGACAGTTTTTTGTTGTTCTCAGCCTGGTCGTGGGGCAAGCCCCAAATACAACGCCTCTCCAAAAGAATCAGTTAGCTGCGCCTCTCGCCGTCTTGTTTTTATTGTGCGTGAGTCGATTCGTCTTATTTTTATTGTCTTGTGCATTGCTTGTTATTGTTCTTGTACCAAACATATAGCAGGGTGCGTGCCAACTTTTGCGAACCCCAGTAAAACAAGGGGTTAGGCATGCTGGTGGGGTTTTAGCAGGCCAAAAAAAGCCGGGGCTTCGTTACCGTAAGCCCCGGCTTCTGTTACGTGAAAAAGCTGAGGTAACAGTTTTTTCACAAAGTCACGTGTTACCCCCACATCAGACAGGCGCGGTTCAGCTCTCGCTGGCCACCCCGGTCTTGCGTCGCGGAATGCCCAGACGCTGACGGCGTTCCCACAGGCATTTACGGCTGACCCCGAGTTTGCGCGCCAGCTCGGTTTCGGTCATGTGGTCCTGGTGTTCGAGCACGAAGTGTTGGAAATAGTCTTCCAGCGACAGGTCTTCGGTCGGTTCATGGCTGCTGTTGGCGGCAGTGTTGCCCTGTTGCGGCGCCAGGCCGATGAACTCGTCGTCTTCCAGGTCGCTCAGTTCGATGTCGATACCCAGTAGCTCGGCGGAAATCTCCGGGCTCTCGCACAGAATCACGGCGCGCTCGACGGCGTTTTCCAGCTCACGAACGTTACCCGGCCACGAGTAATGACGAATCGCTTGCTCGGCATCCGGGGCAAACTTCAGGTCGGTGCGGTTGATCCGCGCGCTCTGTCGCGCCAGGAACGCATTGGCGATTTCGTTGACGTCCGCACCGCGCTCACGCAGGGCCGGGAGTTTCAGGGCGATTACGTGGAGGCGGTAATACAAGTCTTCACGGAATTGGCCGATCTTCGCCAGGCTCTTGAGGTCACGGTGCGTCGCGGCGATCAGGCGCACATCGACTTTCTGCGACTGGACCGAGCCCACGCGACGAATTTCACCTTCCTGCAATACGCGCAGCAGGCGAGCCTGGGCTTCCAGTGGCAGTTCACCGATTTCGTCGAGGAACAGGGTGCCACCGTCCGCCGCTTCCACCAAACCGGCACGCCCGGCGCTGGCGCCAGTAAACGCGCCCTTTTCGTGGCCGAACAGTTCGGACTCGATCAGGCTTTCCGGAATGGCCGCGCAGTTCACCGAAATCATCGGTGCCTTGGCGCGTTTTGAGAGGTTGTGCAGCGCACGCGCTACCAGCTCTTTACCGGTGCCGGACTCACCCTGAATCAAAACGTTGGAGTCAGTCGGTGCCACTTTGCGAATCTTGCTGTACAGATCCTGCATGGGTGGGCATGAGCCGATGATGCCGATCTCGCCGTTGCTGTTGTCGACACCCGGTTTTGCCGCGCCATTGGCGACTTTGCCGGCAACCGGTTCACTGGCTTGCACGGTTTGCCGATCACGCAGGATTCGCGCGACAGCCTGGAGCATTTCGTCGTGATCGAAAGGCTTGGCGATGTAATCGACCGCGCCCATTTTCATCGAGTCGACGGCTGAGCGCAGGCTGGCGTAGCTGGTCATGATCAGCACAGGAGTGCCCTGGCCGAGTTTGATCAACTCGGTGCCAGGCGCGCCAGGCAAGCGCAGGTCGCTGACGATCAGGTCGAACGTGGGAATGGTGAAGCGTTCTTGTGCTTCCTGCACTGAACTGGCTTCGCTGACCTGATACTGGTTACGTTCCAGCAGGCGGCGCAAGGCGGAGCGGATAATGGTTTCGTCTTCGACGATCAAAATGTGGGGCATTGATTCGATACTCTCGACGGTCTCAGTTCACAGCGGACGTCGCTTCGACATGACGCGGCAATGTCACCCGGATACGGGTGCCGCGTTGGCTCTGAACATCAGCCGGGCTGTCGATGGTGATTTGTCCATAATGCTCTTCAACGATGGAATAGACCAGTGCAAGGCCCAGACCGGTGCCTTCGCCAGGATCCTTGGTGGTGAAGAAGGGTTCGAACAATCGGTCCATGATGTTCTTCGGAATACCGCTGCCTTCGTCCTCCACGATCAGATCGACCGTGTGCTCGCCGGCTTCGCTCTTGACCCGCACCGCACTGCCGGGAGGCGAGGCGTCACGGGCGTTTGAGAGCAGGTTGATCAACACCTGGGCGAGCCGCTGCGGATCGCCTTCGACCCAGTGATCGGGGTCGCACAGGTTGTAGAACTGCACTTCGAAATTGCGTCGGTTCAGGGCCAGCAGGCCGATGGCATCTTGAGCGACCTCGGCCAGACAAACGGGCTCGTCGCTGTGCTGGTGGCTGCCGGCATGGGCGAAACTCATCAGCGACTGGACGATGCGCGACACACGTTTGGTCTGCTCAAGGATCTGCCCGCTGATTTCTTTAAGTTCGCCGTCTTCTTCACGCTCTTCGCGCAGATTCTGCGCCAGGCAGGCGATGCCGGTGATCGGGTTGCCGATTTCATGGGCCACGCCGGCCGCCAGTCGGCCGATGCTGGCCAAACGTTCGGAGTGCACCAATTTGTCTTCGAGCATCTGGGTTTCGGTCAGGTCTTCCACCAGCAACACCAGGCCGCTGTTGCCCGGCGCGAGCGGTTCATCGATCGCTGCTTTGTGCAGGTTCAGCCAGCGGGTCTGCCCGTCGAGGGCCAGGTGCTGTTTGTGCAAGTGTTCGTCCGGGACGTTGATAAAGCCTTGTAACAACTCCTTCCATGGGTTGGCAATGGTACTTAGGCGCGAGCCGACCACGCGCTGCGCGGCGATGCCGGTGAGTTCCTCCATGGCTTTGTTCCACATGAGGATTTCCTGGTCCTTGGCCAGCGAACAGACGCCCATCGGCAATTCTTGCAGGGTCTGGCGGTGATAGCGGCGCAGGGCATCGAGTTCGGCGGCCAGGCCGGTCAGGCGCGAGTGGTAATCCTCGAGGCGACTTTCAATGAAGTGGATGTCCTCGGTGACATAGTTTTCGCCGCCCGCCTTATAAGGCAGGAACGTCTCGACCATGTCCTGAGCCACACTCGGGCCCATCAGGCCGGAAAGGTTGGCTTCGATCCGGTCACGCAAGCGACGCAAGGCATAAGGTCGGCGTTCGTCGAACGGCAGGTAGAGGTCGCGCAGCGCCTGCTCGACTTCCTTTTGCGCAGCCTTGGCGCCCAACGGTTTGGCCAGTTGCGTGGCAAATTCCTGGGGCGAGGCGGCGTGCAATTCGCGGCGCTGCGGGCGACGCACGTTGTCCACAGCGCAGGCTTCGGCGGCGCTGGCTTCCTCGGTGCTGGCGTTGGTGAACAGCGAGATCAGGGTGAACATCAGCACGTTGGCGGCCAGCGAAGCGATCGCTGCCATGTGCCAACTGGTGTCGTCGAGCACGTAGATCATGTTCAGCAGTGGAATGTAGAAGCCTTGCAGATTGCCGACCAGCGGCAGGAGCATGGTCACCAGCCACACCAGAATCCCCGCCAGCAACCCGGCGATGAAGCCGCGACGGTTGGCGGTCGGCCAGTACAGCACCGACAGCACGCCGGGCAAGAACTGCAAGGTGGCAACGAAGGCGACGATGCCGAGGTTGGCCAAGTCTTGCTCGGCCCCCAACAGCAGGTAGAAGCCGTAGCCGGCCATGATGATCGCAACGATCAGCGCTCGGCGCGTCCACTTCAGCCAGCGGTAGATGTTGCCTTCGGCGGGAGGCTGGTACAGCGGTAACACCAGATGGTTAAGCGCCATCCCCGACAGTGCCAGGGTGGTAACAATGATCAGGCCACTGGCAGCCGACAGCCCGCCGACGTACGCCAGCAATGCCAAGGCCTTGCTGTTGGCGGCGATGCCGATGCCCAGCGTGAAGTATTCCGGGTTGGTGGTGGCGCCGAGTTTCAGGCCGGCCCAGAGAATCAGCGGCACCGCTAGGCTCATCAACAGCAGGAACAGCGGCAAACCCCAGCTGGCGCTGACCAGCGAGCGCGGGTTGAGGTTTTCGGTGAAGGTCATGTGGTACATGTGCGGCATCACGATCGCCGAGGCGAAGAACACCAGCAGCAGCGTGCGCCACGGGCCTTCCTGCAATGGCGTATGCAACGCGGCGAGGGCGGTCTGGTTTTGCAGCAGCCACAACTCCAGCTGTTGCGGGCCGTCGAACACGCCGTACAACGCATACAGGCCGACACCGCCGAGGGCGATCAGCTTGATCACCGACTCGAAGGCAATCGCGAATACCAAGCCTTCGTGTTTCTCGCGGGTGGCGATGTGGCGGGAACCGAAGAAAATCGTGAACAGCGTAATCAGCGCGCAGAAGCTCAGGGCGACGCGATGTTGCACCGGCTCGCGGGTCAAAATACCGATGGAGTCGGCCACCGCTTGAATCTGCAACGCCAGCAACGGCAGCACGCCGACCAGCATGAAAATTGTCGTCAGTGCACCGGCCCAGGTGCTGCGGAAGCGGAAGGCGAATAAATCGGCCAGGGACGACAGCTGATAGGTGCGAGTTATCTTCAGGATCGGGTAGAGCAGAACCGGCGCTAGCAGAAACGCCCCGGAAACGCCCAGATAGCTGGACAGAAAGCCGTAGCCGTACTGATACGCCAGGCCGACCGTGCCATAAAACGCCCACGCACTGGCATAGACCCCCAGCGACAGGGTGTAGGTGAGCGGGTGGCGAATGATCGCCCGGGGGATCATGCCCCTTTCACTGATCCAGGCCACGCCGAACAGCACCGCCAGGTACGCGGCGCTGATCAGGATCATCTGGGTCAGGCTAAAGCTCATCGGCATCTTTTTGGCTCTGCAGGATGAAGGTCACGACGATCAGAATCAGCCAGAGCAGATAAGGGCGATACCAGGCGCCAGTGGCGTCGATCCACCAATCCATGATGGCTGGGGAAAACAGATAAATCCCCACTACCAAAAGCAGGACCAAGCGATAGATGTACATCCCGGCCTCTCTTTTTTATGCGCGTGCCCGAAAACGTGGGGCGATGGTAACGGATGGGCGCGTCACTGCAAGTACGATCACTGTAGCTGGGCCTCGGGCAGGGTCAGTGTGCGCGGGATCAGCAAGGCGTCCCAGTGAGCGATGCCCCAGTTCAACACCTCGCGCGGCGTGGCGTAAGCCAGTTCGACGCCAGGCTTCTGCCCTAATGCGCGCAGTGCCCGCAGCAGCAACGGCGTGGCTTGATCTTCGATCAACGGTGGTGAGCGGTAGGACTTGCCGAGTTTGTTGCCATCGGGCTGAGTGATCAGCGGGATGTGCAGGTAACGCGGCTGGCGCAGGCCGAGCAGTTCCTGCAAGTAGAGCTGGCGCGGCGTGGAGTCCAGTAGGTCGGCACCACGGACGATGTCGGTGACGCCTTGCCAGGCATCGTCCAGCACCACCGCCAGTTGATAGGCGTAGAGCCCGTCACGGCGGCGAATCACGAAGTCACCGACATCCCGGCCCAAGTGCTGATGGAACTCGCCTTGCACCCGATCTATGAAGTGGTAGTCCAGTTCGGGGACGCGTATGCGAATGGCGGCGTCTTCGGTGCCATGCCCGGCATTGCGGCACAGTCCCGGATAAATGCCGTGATACGGCTCCAGCTGTTTGCGCGAGCAGGTGCAGGCGTAGGCCAGGCCGTGATTGAACAGGCGATTGAGCACTTCGGCATAGGCATCGTGGCGATCGCTTTGGCGGACCATTTCGCCATCCCACTCAAAGCCGTAGCCTTCCAGAGCCTTGAGAATCGCCGCCTGAGCGCCGGGTTCTTCTCGCGGCGGGTCAAGGTCTTCCATGCGCACTAACCAGCGGCCCCCCACCGAGCGCGCGTCGAGATACGAGGCCAGCGCAGCAACCAGCGAACCGAAATGCAGATGGCCGCTCGGCGTGGGGGCGAAGCGCCCGATGTAGGTGGGGGAAGTGGTGGAGGTCATGGGCCAGATATTACGCGATCAGCATTTCGTGGGAGCCGGCTTGCTGGCGATGGCGTCTTTGAAATCGCCATCGCCAGCAAGCCGGCTCCTACGGGACGTCTTACAGCGGCGCTGGCTGGATGATTTCGACCCAATAGGCATCCGGGTCCTTGATGAACGCCAGGCTCTTCATGCGGCCATCGGTCAAGCGCTTCTGGAAGTCGCAGCCCAGTGCTTCAAAACGCTCACACGCAGCAACGATGTCGGGCACCGAAATACAGATGTGGCCGAAACCGCGCGGGTCGGTGTTGCCGTTGTGGTAGGCGAAATCCGCGTCGTTCTCGGTGCCATGGTTATGGGTCAGTTCGAGAATGCCGGGGATCGATTTCATCCACTCGGTGCGAGCGGCGGCATCCGCCGGGATCTGGTTTTTGTCGACCAGCGCCAAAAAGTACAGGCTGAATTCCGCTTCCGGGAAGTCGCGTTTTTCCACCAGCGAGAAACCCAGGATGCGCGTGTAGAAGTCCAGGGACTTGGTAATGTCCTTGACCCGCAGCATGGTGTGGTTGAAGACAAACTTCTGGGTCGCGGTGTCCGGTTGTGCGGTGACGCCGGGGAAGGTGTTCAATTCTTGCAGGCTCATGGGCCCTCCGGAAAATAAGTGGGGCTAACGAATGGCGACAATGATACGCAAGGGCTCTGACATCACCAAACCAAAACCGTCGGCTATTGCCTGACGGTCGGTCGAGGCTCAGACTTCAGGGCACAATTGGTGGGTGCTCATTGCAATGATTCGATTCTGTAAAACGCTGTTCGTCCTGGTGGGTGTGCTCTCAGTCGCTGTCAGCGCTCACGCCGATGTACCGGTCATTACGTGGCCAGTTGGCTGGCAGGTCGAAGAGGTTCCGCAAGGTGATGCCGCTTCTACGGTCAGCCGTCAGCGCGCAGTGAAAAACGACCAGGGTGGTACGCCTGTGATGGTCATGGAGTTGACCATGACCCAGGTCGAAAGTGGTCATCAGGTAAACCTCGAAGGCGTGTTACTGGAGATGCGCAAGTCGGTGCAGAAAGACTTCTTTCAGGGCGGATATCAAAGTGCCTGCAACAAGATTCATTCGGCTACCTTAAGCCGCTTATCGGCGCTGGAAACAACCTGCACCATCACGCAAAACGGTCGTCACGTGCTCTCTCAAACATTGGTCGCCGCAGTGGATGGCGATAAAGCCTACGTTCTTTCCTACGCGGGGCAGGCGCAGGCTTATAAGGCCAGCCAGGACGAAATAGAGGCGGCTCGTAACGGCTTGAAACTTTAGTTGAAGACTTCAATGGCAGTGGTTTTCAGCTCATGCTGAAATATTTAGATACCCGAAAGGGTTAAGCACAAAGTTGGTCGGCAAGTAGCGAGTTGATCGACCCACATCGTTGCATTTAGATGGTGTTCATGAAAAAGCCCTGCATTGGCAGGGCTTTGTTTTTTCAGCGCGAGTGGTTAGCCGCGCAGCCAGGAGTCAACGGTGGCGGCACCGTATTGTTCCTTCCAGGCTTTCAGGCCGCGATGGTTGCCGCCCTTGGTTTCGATCAGTTCACCGGTGTGCGGGTTCTGATAAACCTTGACCACGCGAGCGCGACGGGTTTTAGGCGCAGCGGCCTGTTGCAGACCGGATTTTGCCGGGTTCGGATCGAGAATGGCGATGATGTCGCGCAGGCTTTTGCCGTAGGTTTTCATCAGCCCCTGGAGCTTTTCTTCGAATTCGATTTCTTTCTTGAGCCCGGCATCGTTCTTCAGGGATTCAAGCTGCTTGAGCTGTTCTTGAAGGGCCTTTTCAGCTGCACGAAATTCAGCGAGTCTGGACAATATCTTTACTCCAATAGTGTGTTTGGCTGAAACCAACCGCAAACAAAGCTATAAGCCAAGAGCCTTGTAGCGACTCGGTGATAATGGCTCACCTGACAAATTATCGCAGGCATGAAAAATTGTAGTAGTTAATTGGCCAAGAGTAAATCATGACTTTTTCTTCATGTAACAAGTGTAGTCTTTTGATTCAATTTGGTGCGTATATCGTTGTCTCGTCACATAAAATCGCTAGTTAATGGTCGCTTAATGCACTAATGAATTCCGCGCCAGGCATCGGTTTGCCGTAAAGATAACCTTGCAAGAAATTAACGTTATGAGCGGACAGGTAATCACTTTGCTCTTGGGTTTCCACACCTTCGGCAACCATTGCCAGGTCAAGCTTGGCCGCGAGTTCGATGATGCTGTCCAGAATATGGCTGGACAGGGTATCGATGCCGATCATGGCGACGAAGGTCTGGTCGATTTTCAGGAAGTCGACATTGAACTGACGCAAGTAGCCAAGGCTGGAATGACCGGTGCCGAAGTCGTCGATGGCGATCTTCACGCCCATTTCATGAAGTTGCTCGAAGAGTTGATGGGTGAGGGCCGTGGGCTCAATCAGTTCGCGCTCGGTCAATTCCAGCACCAGATGGATAGAACCGGGGGCAAACGCATCGAGAAACGCCCGGCAATCCTTCAGCAGTTCCAGGTTCTGGCAATGACTGGCAGTGATGTTGATCCCGATATGAAAGGGTTCTTCGAAAGACGCGGACAGCGGTGCAAACAAGCGGGCGGTTTGCTGCATGATCGAGCGAGTCATTGGCACGATCAGACCGGAGTGTTCGGCAAATGGAATGAACAGATCGGCGCGAACCAGGCCTTCTTGCGGATGCTTCCAGCGCATCAACACTTCCATGCCCGACCACTTTTTGCTGTCGCCGTGCACAACCGGTTGAAAATACGGAATGAATTCCGCTGCTTCCAGCGCCCGCTGCATTTCATGGCTGGGGGACGAGGTGCGTTTCTGTAAAAAGTATCCGATCGATCCGGCAAGCACGCCGAAAAAGATCAACAAACTGAACAGTGGCGGATACTCACGGCTCATGTAACGCCAGATTTCCCCGTCGGGAAAACCGGCCGCCACGCTGAAGGCATAGCGTGAAGAGGCGAGGTTGTTTTGTGCGACCGCAAACGTAGGCAGGGCGTCTTCGTGGAACTTGCCGTCGGCGCTCAACCAATGGGGGCCGACTTCCAATACCAGCAATGTCTGGCGACCTATCAAGCGCAAAACATTGCTCAGGTGGTAACCATCCAGCGCGCTCATCGCGCCTTGTTTGCCTTCGCTGAGCCGATAGACCAGCAGCGCGGTATCGGGCGTGACCGGGTTGCCCTTCATCAGCAGCAACTGGCCTTGGGTGTAGTCACCGGGGGTGATCTTTTCGTCGATGTCGCCGAACAAGGAACTGCAGTAGATGGTGTTGTCCCAGACCAGATTGGTCGAGCGCACAAAGGGGCGACGGGTGACTTGTTCGCGCAAGGCCAGGTTGACGTCGAGGCAACTTTGCCCCGCCAACGGCAGTAATTCACGCGCAGCCTGGGCCGTATTGTCGAGCATCAGGTCGAACTGGCGTATGGCTTCTTCAGCGGTGTGTCGAGTGCTGTGGTCGAGTACGCGTTCGGCCTGCATATAAAGGATGGCAAATCCGAGCATCACCGGGAGCAAGCCGCTCAACAGCGTGATAGCCACCTTTGTGCTGTGTTTTCGGCGTGTGGATTTCAGTGGCATTTGCGAAACCTGTGTAAATGAAGTCGGGCTCTCAAATGCTGGCAGGTCACGACGCCTCCCAAAAAGAGTTCAAGTACGGGCCATGATAGTTGGCGCTTGGCACTTGTGCCGTTCATCCGGAGCATAAGCGCTCGGCGAGGTAGATGAAAGCAAGCGGCAGCGCTGACGCTGCCGATATGCCTGGAAGGAGGGCTGATCCTGGTGGGGATTTTCCTCTGCAACAAACCCCTTGCGCAGGCAGTGAAAAAGGGGATTTGATACAGAAGGCGGACAAACCAAGTTACGCTGTGTAGAATCAGGTTACGCATACAAGAATAATCGTCTTCTGGCAGCAGAAGCCTCGCCCGCAAGAGCCTTGGGTCGACAATGAAGATATTTGGGTTCCAATTGATCTACGGTGACTTCCTCGCCCGCAGCGTGCGGGGCATCTCCTGCGCGCCACCCACCGGTCTCAGCATTGCTAGCAACTGACATTTGTTAATTCTAAAAGCATGATGAGGCGCCAAAATGGCAGATTTATACGAAAACCCAATGGGCTTGATGGGCTTTGAGTTCATCGAATTCGCATCGCCAACCCCGAACACCCTGGAGCCGATCTTCGAGATCATGGGCTTCACCAAGGTGGCGACCCACCGCTCCAAAGACGTGCACCTGTATCGCCAGGGCGCGATCAACCTGATCCTCAACAACGAACCGAACAGCGTCGCCTCGTACTTCGCCGCCGAGCATGGTCCGTCGGTGTGTGGCATGGCGTTCCGCGTCAAGGATTCGCAAAAAGCCTACAAGCGTGCCCTGGAACTCGGCGCCCAGCCGATCCACATCGAAACCGGCCCGATGGAGCTGCACCTGCCGGCGATCAAAGGCATTGGCGGCGCGCCGCTGTACCTGATCGACCGTTTCGGTGAAGGCAGCTCGATCTACGACATCGATTTCGTGTTCATTGAAGGCGTTGACCGCAACCCGGTCGGTGCCGGTCTGAAGATCATCGATCACCTGACCCACAACGTGTACCGTGGGCGCATGGCCTACTGGGCGAACTTCTACGAGAAGCTGTTCAACTTCCGCGAGATCCGCTACTTCGACATCAAGGGCGAATACACCGGCCTGACCTCCAAGGCGATGACCGCGCCGGACGGCATGATCCGCATCCCGTTAAACGAAGAGTCGTCCAAGGGCGCCGGGCAGATCGAAGAGTTCCTGATGCAGTTCAACGGCGAGGGCATCCAGCACGTTGCTTTCCTGGCCGATGACCTGATCAAGACCTGGGATCACCTGAAAAGCATCGGCATGCGCTTCATGACCGCGCCGCCGGACACCTACTACGAAATGCTCGAAGGCCGTTTGCCGAACCACGGCGAGCCAGTGGGCGAACTGCAAGCGCGGGGCATTTTGCTGGACGGTTCGTCCGAGTCGGGCGACAAGCGCCTGCTGCTGCAGATCTTCTCGGAAACCCTAATGGGGCCGGTGTTCTTCGAATTCATCCAGCGCAAAGGCGACGATGGTTTCGGTGAGGGCAATTTCAAGGCGTTGTTCGAGTCGATTGAACGTGACCAGGTTCGTCGTGGTGTTCTTTCCACCGACTGATTCTTGGTAAAGATCAAAAGATCGCAGCCTGCGGCAGCTCCTACAGGGGAATGTAAAACCCATGTAGGAGCTGCCGCAGGCTGCGATCTTTTGTTTTTAAGGCCTGCGCTGCCGCATCAAATGCTTGAACCCTTCAAACACTAACACCAGCACCGCCATCCAGATCGGAATGTAGGTCAGCCATTCTCCTGCCTTGATACTTTCCCCCAGCAACAACGCGACGCCGAGTAACAACACCGGTTCGACGTAGCTCAACAACCCGAACAGGCTGAACGGCAGCAAGCGACTGGCGATGATGTAGACCACCATCGCCGAGGCGCTGATCACGCCAAGCAACGGGATCAGCAGCGACAGCCACGGGTGCTGATCAAACACATTGAAGCCTTGTTCGCCACTCTGCACGAACCAGAATGCCACGGGCAGCGTCAGGGCCATGTCCATCCATAACCCGCCGAGGTTGTCCGTTGCCAGACGCTTGCGCAGGACGAAATAGGTTGGATAGCCAATGCACACCAGCAAGGTCGCCCAGGAAAAACCGCCGACCTGGTACAGCTCATTGATAACCCCGAGACAGGCGAAAAACACCGCGATCTTTTGCAGGTAAGACAGGCGTTCGCCATAGGCGAGCCGGCCCGTCAGGACCATGGTCAGCGGCAACAGGAAATAACCCAGCGACACATCCAGGCTGTAGCCATTGAGCGGCGCCCACATGAACAGCCAGAGTTGCACGCCGAGCAGCGCAGAGGAGGCGATCAGCGCGGCCATCAGTTTTGGCTTGGCCATGACGCGTCGCACAATCTCGGCCACCCGTTTCCATTCCCCGGACACGACCATGAACACCGTCATGCACGGCACGGTCAGCAACATCCGCCAGCCAAAAATTTCCACGCCACTCAACGGGGTGAGCAGCGATGTGTAGTAATACATGACGGCAAACAGCACCGAGGCTGTGACCGATAAAGCGATACCTTTAGACAAACTGTCCTCGCGAAGTAGACGGTAAAACGGGCTGCGGAGGATACGTGGTTTTTGTGCTGAATATTGGCCGGTTGATCGATATTTTCAACATTGCTGCCAGGACTCAAAACCCTGTAGGAGTGAGCCTGCTCGCGATGGCGGTGAATCAGCCAACATTGATGTTGAATGTGAATCTGCTATCGCGAGCAGGCTAGCTCCCACAGATTTCAGACGAGTATTGAACGATCAATCAACACGGACCTTGTGGGAGCGAGCCTGCTCGCGATAGCGATCTTCCAATCAACATCTCTGTTGAATGTAGTACCGCCATCGCGAGCAGGCTCGCTCCTACAGTGGGTTTTGTGTTGCTTCAGTTAGCGCGTGGTTTACGGCCAGACACAAAATGACTCACGTCGTTGAATCCCGGTGTCGAGGCATGCCCCGGTGTCACCAGCGAATCGATAAACGCTTCATCCTCAGCCGTAATCTTCACCGCCTGCGCCTTAGTGTAGGCATCCCACTGTTGTTCGGTGCGCGGGCCGACGATGGCCGAGGTGACGGCGCTGTTGTTGAGAACCCACGCGATCGCGAATTCAACAATGCCGACGCCACGCTCTTGGGTGTATTGCTGAATCTGCTGAGCAATGCGCAGTGACTCCACACGCCATTCGGTTTCCAGGATGCGCTTGTCGGCTCGACCAGCTCGGCTATTGGCGTCCGGTTTTACATCGGGCGCGTACTTGCCGCTGAGCACACCGCGCGCCAACGGGCTGTAAGGCACGACGCCGAGTCCGTAGTTTTGCGCGGCGGTGATCTGTTCGGTTTCAGCCTGGCGATTGACGATGTTGTACAGCGGCTGGCTGATGACGGGACGGTCGACACCGAGTTTGTCGGCGATGCGAATCACCTCGGCGATGCGCCAGCCACGGTAATTCGACAAGCCCCAATAGCGGATTTTGCCTTGGCGAATCAGATCGCCGATGGCCGACACCGTCACTTCCAGCGGCGTGTTGTGGTCTTCGCGGTGCAGGTAGTAGATGTCGAGATAGTCGGTACCCAGGCGCGTCAGGCTGGCGTCGATGCCGTTGAAGATGTGCTTGCGGCTCAAGCCGCTGCGGTTCGGCACGCCGTCCACCGGACCGAAACCGACCTTGGTCGCCAGCACCCATTCGTGGCGGCGACTGGCGATGGCTTCGCCGACGATTTCTTCGGAGTGGCCGTTGGTGTAAACGTCGGCAGTGTCGATGAAATTGATGCCCTGATCCCAGGCCTTGTCGATGATCCGCAGGGAATCTTCGGTGCTGGTCTGTTCGCCGAACATCATGGTGCCCAGGGTCAGGGTGGACACCTGCAAACCCGAATGACCCAGCGTGCGGTAGCTCATGAGGAAATCCTTTTGCCGGAGGGAAAGGCTCAATCAAATACCAGAACAATCGCGGGTATCAAACAGAAATATCAAGCACCGCAGATCAAACTGTGGGAGCGAGTTTGCTCGCGATGGCGCAGTGTCAGTCAACAAAGATGTTGAATGTTAAACCGCAATCGCAAGCAAGCTCGCTCTCACAGGGATTTGTGTTGATCAGGCGCGCAGGGTACGGGTCATGCGCAACGCCAACAAACTCCCGCAAACAATCACACCCGCCAGCAGATATAACGCCGCATCGGTCGAACCGGTGCTGTCCTTGACCCAACCCACCAGGTACGGGCTGAGGAACCCGGCCATTTGCCCCATGGAGTTGATCAACGCCAGGCCGCCCGCAGCAGCGCCAGCACTGAGCAGCGCCGTCGGCACCGGCCAGAACATCGGCAGGCCGGTGAGGGCGCCCATGGTGGCGATGGTCAGACCGAGGATGGCGATGGCCGGGTTGGCGGCGAAGTTCACCGCAATCAGCAAGCCCAAAGCGCCCATCAGCATCGGCACCACCAAGTGCCAGCGGCGTTCTTTGCGCAGGTCGGCCGAGCGACCGACAAACAACATGAACAGCGCGGCCAGCAGATACGGAATCGCACTCAACCAACCGATCACCAGGTTATCGCCGAAGCCCAGGTTCTTGATGATCGACGGCAGCCAGAAGTTGATCGCGTAGACACCGCTCTGGATGCAGAAATAGATCAAACCGAACGCCCAGATCGCCGGGTTCTTGAACACCGCCAGTAGCGAGTCGGTGGTGGTTTTCGGCTTGTTGGCCAGATCTTCAGCGTGGTCCGCTTCCAGCACCGAGCGCTCGAACGGCGTGAGCCATTTGGCATTGGCGTAACTGTCACTGAGCAGGAAATACGCCAGCGCACCGAGGATCACCGTCGGAATACCTTGCAGCAGGAACATCCACTGCCAACCGGCCAAACCACCTTGACCCGCCGCGAAGTGATTCAGAATCCAGCCAGAGAACGGGCTGCCGAGCAGGCCGGACACCGGGATCGCCGACATGAACAGCGCCATGATGCGGCCACGGCGGAAGGTCGGGAACCACTGCGAGAGGTACAACACCACGCCCGGGAAGAACCCGGCTTCGGCCGCGCCGGTGAACAGGCGCAAGGTGTAGAACTCGGTTGGCGTGGTGACGAACAGCAGGCAGGTCGACAGCGTGCCCCAGGTGATCATCATCAGCGCAATCCAGCGCCGAGGACCGAATTTGGTTAACGCCAGGTTGCTCGGTACGCCGCACAGCACGTAGCCGATGAAGAAGATTCCGGCCCCGAGGCCGTATACGGTTTCGCTGAATTTCAGTGCGTCGAGCATCTGCAGCTTGGCAAATCCAACGTTCACCCGGTCGAGGTAGTTGAACAGGTAGCAGATGAAGATGAAGGGGATCAAACGCAAGGTAATGCGCTTGTAGACGGCGTTTTTATCGTCAGCGATGGCCTGGGACGCTACGGCGCTCTGTGACATGGCGGCTCTCTCTTTATTATGATTTTTTGCGATGCAAAGGGTAACGTTGATCGCCCAGAGAGTCTCGACCACCCTCGGGGCTGCTGTCTTTGTGCCTGAGCACAGGGTTTGCCACCAAGGCCTGTGCGGCTGAACAACCCGTTCCACATCCGTTTCAAGGAACCCGCTATGTTCGAACTCGATCACGACCTGGCCCAGGACATCGTCGACCGGGCGATGGCCATCCTGCCGTACAACGTTAACGTCATGGACAGCCAGGGCCTGATCCTCGGCAGCGGCGAGCCGGAGCGGGTCAACACCCGGCATGAGGGCGCGCAACTGGTGTTGGCCAACGGCCGCGTGGTGGAAATCGATGCGCAAACCGCAATCCACCTTAAAGGCGTGCAGCCGGGCATCAACCTGCCGCTGATGCTCGACCAGCGTTTGATCGGCGTACTCGGCATCACCGGCGAACCCGAGCAATTGCGCACCTACGCCGAACTGGTGCGCATGACCGCCGAGATGCTGGTGGGCCAGCGCAATCAGCAGGCCGAGCAACAATGGCGACGCCAGCGTTGCGATGATCTGCTGGCGTTGCTGCTCAGCGATGCCGGCAGTTCTCCGCGATTGATCGACGAAGCGCAACAACTTGGCCTCAAACCGCAAATGACGCGGGTGCCGTACCTGTTTGAATTAGGCCTGGAACACGGCCCGGGGCAAACCGTCGAAGCACTCAGTGCCTGGCTGACCTCGCGCTACCCGGACAGCTGGTGCGTGAGTTCGGCCAAGTCTTCGTTGCTCTGGTGCCGGCCGGCCAATCAGAACATCGAAAATGATCGGTTGCTGGAAAAACTCGACGGCCTCGGCTGGAACATCCTGCGCATTGCCGTGGGCGGGCAGGCTGATGGGTTGACGGGATTGCGCCGTTGTTATCGTCGGGTCGGCGACTTGCTGGCCTATGGGCGCGATGTCTTGCCCCAATCGCGCTTATTGACGCTGACCCGTTATCGACTGCCGGTGATGCTCTGGCGGCATCGCAACGACGATGCGCTGGACGAATTGCTCAACCCGTTGCGCAAGGTCATCGCCAAGGACAACAACGGTCAGTTGTTGGCGACCTTGCGCAGTTGGTGCGAACACGACGGCCAAAGTCAGGCCTGTGCTGAAGCGCTGGGCATTCATCGCAACAGCTTGCGTTATCGGATGGAGCGGATTGCTGAGCTTAGCGGCGTTGATCCGTTGAAGCTGGACGGGATGCTGGCGCTGTATCTTGGCGTACAGCTCCTCCCGCAAACCGACACAATTCCCTTGTAGGAGCCGGCTTGCTGGCGATAGCGGTGGGTCAGACAACGTTGATGTTGAAGGTTCCGACGCCATCGCCAGCAAGCCGGCTCCCACGGGTATTACGTCGTTTTTGTGGGAATGAACAATAATCCTCTGTGCGGCTTGTGCAGCAGCCCGGCGTTATTGTTCGGGTCGACTGGCAGCATGATCTCCATAACAACCGGAGAGTACCCATGAAAATCGTCATCGCCCCCGACTCGTTCAAGGACAGCCTGAGTGCGCAAGGCGTTGCTGATGCCATCGCCCTTGGACTCGCCGACGTCTGGCCCGACGCGCAACTGATCAAATGCCCAATGGCTGACGGCGGGGAGGGGACGGTCGAGTCGGTGCTGGCGGCGTGCAATGGCGAATTGCGCCGCACTGTGGTTCGCGGGCCATTGGGCGCGCCGGTGAATGCCGCGTGGGGCTGGTTGCCCGACAGCCACACCGCCATCATCGAAATGGCCGAAGCCAGCGGTTTGCAGTTGGTGCCGTTGGGGCAGCGCGATGCGCGCATTGGCAGCACGTTCGGCACGGGTGAGTTGATTCGCGCGGCGCTGGACGCTGGCGCACAACGGGTGATTCTGGCCATTGGTGGCAGTGCGACCAATGACGGCGGCGCCGGCGCGATGCAGGCGTTGGGCGTGAAGCTGCTGGATGCACAAGGTGAGTCTTTGGCGCCGGGCGGCTTGGCGCTGGCGCAATTGGTGCGCATTGATCTCAGCGAGTTCGATTCACGCGTGGCCGCCGTGCGCTTCGACATCGCGGCGGATGTGAACAATCCACTGTGCGGCCCTCACGGCGCTTCGGCGATTTTTGGTCCGCAAAAAGGTGCGTCCCCCGAGCAGGTTCAGCAACTGGATCAGGCGCTGGGGCACTTTGCCGATCACTGCGCCAAGGTGTTGGAAAAAGACCTGCGCGACGAACCCGGCAGCGGTGCGGCGGGCGGATTGGGGTTTGGCGCCAAGGCGTTTTTGGGCGCGCATTTCACGGCCGGGGTTGAGGTGGTGGCCGAATTGGTGGGCCTGGCGGGTGCGGTAAAAAATGCCGATCTGGTGATCACCGGGGAAGGGCGTTTCGATGCGCAAACCCTGCGCGGCAAGACACCGTTTGGTGTGGCGCGCATTGCTCGGCAACATGGCGTGCCGGTCATTGTCATCGCCGGGACGTTGGGCGATGGCTATCAGCAACTGTATGCCCACGGCATCGATGCCGCGTTTGCCCTGGCGAGCGGGCCGATGACGTTGGAACAGGCCTGTGCCGACGCGCCGCGTTTGCTGCGTGAGCGAGCGACGGACATTGCTCGAGTCTGGCAAGTGGCTGTCCGCCAACGCTGACTCAACTGTGGCGAGGGAGCTTGCTCCCGCTGGGCTGCGAAGCGGCCCTACAATCAGCGGCTGCTGCGCAACCGAGCGGGAGCAAGCTCCCTCGCCACAAAAGCTCCGTTAACGTTGACTATTCCGGTGGATCAATCTGATCCAGCACTCGGTTCGCCGTGATCTCCGCCAGCATCACACTGTTGGAAATGCCCAGCAGCGCATTGCGTGAGCCGCCGTCCAGATGATCGACCAACTGATGAACCATCACGTCCACCGAGGCCAGCGTTTCCACCAGGTACACCATCAGGGTTTCGCACGAGGCTTCGGGGTCGACGGTGAACAGCGTGCTGACCGTGCGCGGTGTGGCTTTGATGTCGGCAATCGAGGGGAAGTGGAAGTCGAGGGCGCGTTCGGCGGCTTCGTTGAGTTTTGTTGAGTCGGATTCGTACGGGGAGGTTGGATCGGTTTCGGGCGGGTTCGGCGTTACTTTGAACATAACTAGATCCTTACATGGAGTGCTATCCCTTTTGCTGCTAAACGGAAGGGGTGGCAGCTGTACGCAGGTTAGCAGACCGGGGATCTAGTAAACCGGCGCGCCCGAAGGCGCCCTGCGCACAGCTACCATCGAGTGCAGACACGGGAATGCCTGACTGATAGTGCTTGTGCATTTCACTAGAAAACCACCGGGCTGCTAAACCCGATCACTGACAATCAGTGACACGAATCAAGTTACCGATGACCCCCAGAGCGCACAAGCCGGCGGATTCTGGCGTACCCGTAGGCAACGGCGCAAGGTCTTGTGGCTTTCAGGAAGTATCCTTAAACGCCTTTAAACGGGCGCATCGCAGTCCTCCCCAACGCGCAAAAAAAGTAGCGCTACCTGTCAACTTTGACAGTTACGCACTTTCGTAAAACACGGTTTACTCCTCCCAAGCGCAGAACGACGGGATGCGTTTGGGTAGTGCCCGGTTTGTATTCGGTCTGCTTTTCCGGCCCAAGCCCCATGGCAATTCATGGCGCCAGGTTTTTGAATACGGAGAGCGACAACATGGCTGGTTCAGATAAAAAAGAGCAGCAGCTTGCGACAGGCCAAACCCCCTCCGGCGGGGCAACGCCGCTGGACGTCCAGCCCCCGGACGTGAAGCATATTGTGATTGACGGGGACGCATCCGGGCTTATTCTCAGGGCAAAACTCGATACCGATCAAACCATCACCCTTGCCGCGTGGTTCGGCGGCAATCCGCCCGACGGCGAAACAGATAAATTCAGACTGCAGATCGCCCGCAAGGGGAGCAACGAGTGGGAGACGTTACTTCCCGAGCGCACGTATACCGGTGGTACTTCCTGGCAGCCACTGCTATTCACCTTGCCCAGCACGTTCATGCTGGAGCCGGAGAACGAAGGCGGATTTGACCTCAGGTACGAACATGAGAACTATAACTTTGTGACGGACCACTCCGCTCGGGTGCCCAGCTGAATCTTTTTGACGGACTGGGCCGCACTCAAAAAGAGACCGTTGGATTCGACCAGGTTCAACGCGTGACGCTCTACGGCTACGACGTTTTTGATCGGCTGATCGAAAACACCCTGCCGGACAACGCCGTGGTTCGGCGCAACTTTGCCTCTCACAGTCGCGAAGATTTGCCGACGCTGATCAGCGTCAACAACATCGTGCTCGGGGAACAGGTTTTCGACGGTCTGGATCGTCGAACCAAGGCGATCACCGGCGGTCGCGAGCAAGTGTTCGACTACGAGCCCGGGCAAACCGAGCCCAAGACCGTCACCACCCCTGGCGGTAAGGTCATTGAATACAGGTATATGCCGCAACTGGGTAGCGAGCCTGTCATGCGCCGGCTTCCCCGGTTTGCAGCCGAGGGGTTGTTCGACGAGGCCACCTATGAATACGACAAGGACAACGCGCGTCTACTTTCTTGCCAGGAGCAGGGCATTCAGCTCAAGCGCGATTATTTCAGTACCGGCGAGCCGAAAAGCGAGACGCGCACGGTGGAGGGCACTGAATACACCATGAACTACGAGTACAGCCGCCTCGGTCGTTTGTCGGGTTACATCGATGTCCTGGGCCAGAAACAAACCTATCGATACGATGCCAAGGGGCGTCTGGAGCACACGCAACTGGGCACCACCACTTCGACGTTTACCTACGACTCGTTGGGGCGCACTGCAACGATTCGCACCAGCGACAGTGCCAGCGTGCAGAGTGTGGGCATCACCCTGACTTACGATGAGTTCGATCGGGAAACCTTGCGCGAATTCGACCTCAATGGCGTCAAGCAACAACTGAGTCAGGTCTACAACGATGTCGACGGCCTGGACCAGCGAACACTGGAGGAAGGGGGCGTGGTACTGCGTGACGAAACCTATAGGTATGACCCGCGCGGGCGTTTGACCCGCTACGACTGCACAGGCACCCAGCCGCCCGTTGATCCCTATAACAAAGCCATCATCAGCCAGGCGTTTACTTTCAGCGAGCTGGACAACATGCGGATCGTGCTCACTACGTTCGCAGGGGGCAACAATCGGGCGACCTATACCTATGACACCGTTGACCCGACGCAACTGCGCAAAGTGGCCAACACCCATGCGGATTACCCCAAAGAGATCACACTGGACTACAACCTGGACGGTCACCTGATCAGCGACGAAGAACAACGCACGCTGGAATATGACGCGCTGGGTCGGTTGATCAGCGTCAGCGCTGCACCCGGGGAAACCCCGGGAAGTTACAGCTACGATCCCCTGCGGCTTTGGATGGCTCATGAAATTGGCATCGAGGATCTCAAGGGTGTTTTCCACGGGCGTAGCTAAAGCTCCGGCCAAGACTGCGGCATCGAGAAATGTTGACGTCACTAACAATTGGGTGCTTCAAAAGAGAATAGAGTTGCAAGGGGCAGGGGGCGAAAAAGTGGGTGGCGATTTCGGATATAAAAAGTGGGAACCCGTCTGGCGTGCGAGTGGCGGAAGATCATCGTTAGTTCAACGCCAGGATAGCCTTCCTTCAACTTCGCCTAGTGATAAAGCGATGAAGGCGTTCAATTTCCTTGATGACACTTCATCCATATCCTCCAGTAGACGCAACTCTATAGCCGGGCATACATACGAGGAAATCAAACCGTATCCTCAAAGCCCAAGCCCCGTACAAAGTGCTCCAACCAGAGGAGTAAATGTATCGAATTCCCAGCGCCCACGCCGAGCAGGCAAACCTGTTGAATATTACCGAGATAAGACAAAAGCGAGAGCTGCGCAAATGGCAGAACAAAGGGTCAATGACATAAGGAGCGCCATTTCGTACTAGCAACAATCTCTGGTAACACGATGAGACGCTCGCGTGTTACCAGACTGTTTATTGATTTGCATGAGTTGGAGTGATGGGTATCGCCTTAATGCAACTGAATCAACCCCAACTCCAACGCCATCATCACCGCCGCCCACCTCGAACTCACCCCAAACTTGCGCCGGATATTACTGAAGTGATAATTCACCCCGGCTTCCGTGCAATTGAAAATCCGGCTGATTTCCCAGGACGATTTGCCTTTGGCACTCCAAAGCAGTGCTTCTTTTTCCCGGGTAGTCAGTGCGATGCCTGGCTGCGTTTTTGCGGTTATGGCGGGGTATTCAGGTTGGGTTGAACGGGCGTTAGCGGTGTTCGGGGTCCGAGGGTTCATGACAGGCACTCCCATTTTCAATCGATAAGGCGGGCGCGGCGGTTCCTTCCTGGTGGGGGCTTGGTTCCAGCGTCCAGCGAATAGGCTCAGCCCCGTTTATAGCGTGGTTCCCGCGCCTTGAGACCTGTTAGAAGTACCAGTTTTGCAGTGAAAATCCGGCACGGTTTTGCACGCCTGATGGTGGCGTATTGGTTGATTTGAGATAGGGTTGAGGCTTGGATACCCGCGCGACAGGAGAACCACATGCGCTATTCAGCCTTGACCCAACGAATCGCCGGTGACGGAGCGGCGGCCTGGCAGATTCATGATCGAGCGCTGCAATTGCGCGAACAGGGTGTCGATGTGCTGCTGTTGTCGATTGGCGATCCGGATTTCGATACGCCGGCGCCCATCGTTCAGGCCGCCATTGCCAGTTTGTTGGCCGGCGACACCCACTATCCAGAAGTGCGCGGCAGTCGAGGGCTGCGCAACAGCATTGCCCGTCAACATCGGCAGCGCAGTGGTCAGGCGGTCGATGTTGACCACGTGATCGTCATGCCCGGCGCGCAATGCGCGGTGTATTCGGTTGCGCAATGCCTGCTGGATCCAGGCGATGAGGTGATTGTTGCCGAACCGATGTACGTGACCTATGAAGGCGTGATCGGCGCCTGCGGGGCGAAAGTGGTGCCGGTGCCGGTGCGGCCCGAGAACGGCTTTCGCGTCGATCCGCTGGATGTCGCGGCCTGTATCACGCCTAAAACACGGGCGATTCTGCTCAACAGTCCGAACAATCCTTCCGGCGCCAGTTTGTCGCTGAAGATCTGGCAGGAATTGGCATCACTGTGCATTCGCCACGACCTGTGGCTGATCAGTGACGAGGTGTACAGCGACTTGTTGTACGAGGGTGAACACATCAGTCCGGCAAGCCTGCCGGGTATGGGGGAGCGCACCGCGACGATCAACAGCCTGTCCAAATCCCACGCCATGAGCGGTTGGCGAGTGGGCTGGGTGATCGGGCCGAAAACCATGGCTGACCACCTCGAACATCTGTCGTTGTGCATGTTGTTTGGCATTCCGGAGTTCATCCAGAACGCCGCGCAATTGGCCCTTGATGAAAACCTGCCAGAAGTGGCGTTGATGCGTGAGGAGTATCGCCAGCGTCGCGACCTGGTGTGTACCAGCCTGAACCAATGCCCGGGCATCCGCGCCATTCGCCCGGATGGCGGCATGTTCGTGATGGCCGATGTCCGCCAGACCGGGCTGACGGCGCAACGCTTCGCCGAGCGGCTGCTGGAAGGTTATGGCGTGTCGGTGTTGGCGGGGGAGGCGTTCGGGCCGAGTGCGGCGGGACATATCCGGATCGGCTTGGTGGTGGATCAGGTGCAGCTGGCGGATGCGTGTCGGCGGATTGCGTTGTGCGCGACAGATTTGCTTGAGGCGCGGCGGGCCTGAAAAAAGATCGCAGCCTGCGGCAGCTCCTACATTGAAATGCGTTCCCCTGTAGGAGCTGCCGTAGACTGCGATTTTTGATCTTCAACCCTTCCAGGCAACCCCATTCACCAGATTAGGCGGCCGCTCACCCGCCAGCGCCGCCAGCAGATTGTCCACCGCACACGTGGCCATGGCCTCCCGAGTCTCATGGGTGGCCGAGCCGATGTGCGGGGTCGCCACCACGTTGTTCAACTGCAACAACGGCGAATCCAGATTCAACGGTTCACGCTCAAACACATCCAGCCCCGCCGCGCGAATCTGGCCGGTGCGCAAGGCTTCAATCAGCGCCGCCTCATCGACCACTTTGCCCCGGGAAATATTGATAAAGATACTTTCTGGGCGCATCGTGGCGAACTCCTCGGCGCCGATCAGCCCTTCGGTTTCGGCCGTCAGCGGCAAGGTCAGGCAAATGAAATCCGCTTGCTGTAACAGCTCGGTCAGGCTTCGGTATTGCGCGTTGAACCGTTGTTCCACCGCCGGTTTCGGCGAGTGGCTGTGGTAGATCACCGGCATGCCGAAACCGAAATGCCCGCGCTGGGCCAAGGCCTCGCCAATGCGGCCCATGCCAATGATGCCCAGGGTTTTACCGTGCACATCGCTGCCGAAATGCGCCGGGCCGATGTTGCGGGTCCACTGGCCCTGGCGAATCATGTTGGCCAGTTCCACGACGCGGCGGGCGGTTGCCAGGATCAGCGCGAAACCGGTATCGGCGGTGGTTTCGGTGAGCACATCCGGCGTGTTGCTGAGCAGGATGCGCCGCTCGGTGAGGTAGTCGATGTCGTAGTTATCGACGCCCACCGAAACGCTGGCGATGGCTTCCAGCTGGGGCGCCAGATCCAGCAGTCCGGCATCCAGTTTCAGGCTGGCGCCGAGCAAGCCTTGGGCGCGGGGCAGGGCGTCGCGCAGTTTGCCCAGGCCCTCGGCATCCAGGCTTTCGATCAGCGTCACTTCAGCCTGATCGTGCAGGCGAGCCATCAGCTGCGGCGAGAGTTTCTTGTACAGAACAACCTGCTTTTTCATGGTCATCATCTCAATCAGGAATGGGCAGCGGTGCGCTTTAGGGCGACCGTGGGCCGCTCCCGATCACTGGCACCGGGCTTGAGGAAAATCGTCAGTACGACCGAGAGCATCAACGCGCCGCTCATCAACAGGTACGACGCGCCGGGCGAACCGGTGGAGCTGTTGAGGTAACCGACCAGATAGGAACCGCCGAACGAACCGAGCGCGCCCATGCTGTTGATCAGCGCCATGGCGCCACCGGCGACGTTGGCCGGGAGGATCTCCGGAATGATCGCGAAGAACGGTCCGTAAGGTGCGTACATGCAGGCGCCGGCAATCACCAGCAAGGTGTAGGACCACCAGAAATGTTCAGCGCCCAAGGCGTAAGAACCGTAGAAAGCAATCGAGGCAATCAGCAGGGGCGGCCAGACGAAACGTTTGCGTTTTTGCAGTTTGTCCGAGCCCCAGGACACCAACAGCATACCGATCACCGCCGCCAGGTACGGCAGCGCCGAGAGCCAGCCGGCTTCGATCATGTCCATTTTTGCGCCAGCCTTGAGGATCGAAGGCAGCCACAGCACGAAGCCGTAGACGCCAATGCTCCAGCAGAAAAACTGCAAGGCGAGGATGATCACTTTCGGCGAGCGGAAAGCTTCGGCGTAGTTTTTCACTGCCTTGATGCCAACCTGTTCGGCGGCCAGTGCGCTTTCCAGATCCTGTTTTTCCTGATCGCTGAGCCACTTGGCTTGCGCCGGCCGATCATCGGCCAGACGCCACCAGATAAACGCCCAGAGCACCGCCGGCAAACCTTCGACAATGAACATCCAGCGCCAGCTGTAATGCTGCACCAGGTATCCCGACACCACCGACATCCAGAGCATGGTCACCGGGTTGCCGAGGATCAGGAAGGTGTTGGCCCGCGAGCGTTCGGCGCGGGTGAACCAGTGGCACAGGTAGATCAGCATCGCCGGCATCACCGCCGCCTCGACCACGCCGAGCATGAAGCGAATGACGATCAGCCAGTAGGCGTTGGAGACGATCCCGGTCAAGGTCGCCAGGCTGCCCCAGAGGATCAGGCTGACGAAGATCAGCTTCTTCACGCTGTGCTTTTGCGCGTAGATCGCGCCGGGCACCTGGAAGAAAAAGTAGCCGAGGAAAAACAAAGCGCCGAGCATCGATGACAGGCCCGGGGTGATCATCAAATCCGCCGCCATGCCGGAGGCGGCGGCGAAACCGTAGTTGGCGCGATCGAGGTACGCCAGGCTATAGGTGATGAACACAATGGGCATGATGTACCACCAGCGGCGGGTGGCGAGCGTTGCGGTTTTCATGGGTGATGCTCCTGAGCTTGTTGTTTTTGTCGCAGCAGGTGTTTAGATCTTCATTGACTGTGCTGGCCTCATCGCGGGCAAGCCCGCTCCAACATAGGCGATGCAGTACCTGTGGGAGCGGGCTTGCCCGCGATGGCGGCCTCAAATTCGCCGACCATTTCAGATCGAGTGGGCAACCCCTCCATATCCCCCCGACTCTGCACCGCCCGACTGCCAATCCAGTTGGCCCGCTGCACGGCGTCGGCAAAGCTGTGGTTTTCCAGCAGTGCGCTGATCATGCCGACGGCAAAACCATCGCCGGCACCCACCGTATCGACCACCGTTGCCACCGGCACGCCAGCGACGAAACCCTGGTCAAGATGAGTGCGGTAGTAAGCACCGTGCGGCCCCAGCTTGATTGCCACCGCTTCGGCGCCCTGGTCGAGGTAGAACGCGGCGATGTCGGCCGGGTCTTCGAAACCGGTGAGCAAGCGACCTTCGCTCAACCCCGGTAACACCCAATGGGCGAGGGCGGCGAGGCGGTTGATCTCGGTGATCATCTGCTGTTCGCTGGCCCATAGGCTCGGGCGCAGGTTCGGGTCGAATGACACGCTGCGGCCAGCCTCGCGCATGCGCGTCATCAATTCGAACGACATCTGCCGCGCCGTTTCCGACAGCGCCGGCGGAATTCCGGTGGCATGCAGGTGCCGGGCCTTGAGCAATTCGGGGACGATTGAATGCGGTGACAGATGGCTGGCCGCGGAACCGCGACGGAAATACTCGACCACTGGATCGCTGCCATCGTCGGTGCGCGACTTGAACTGAAAACCGGTGGGGTGGGCCGTATCGATGTCGACGTGACGGCAATCCAGGCCTTCTTTCTCCAAGGTATCGACTACGAACCGGCCCAGTGAATCGGCACCAACCCGGCTCAGCCACGCGACCTTGAAGCCCAGGCGCGACAAGCCGATGGCGACGTTGCTGTCCGCCCCGGCAATGCGTTTGTGAAACGCGCTGACACTGGCCAGATCGCCAGCCTGCTCGGCGACAAACATCGCCATGGTTTCGCCGAACGACAGGATATCGATCTCAGACATGAGCTTTCTCCAGTTGCGATTGGCCGAGGTGGGCGAGGGCGGAGATATGCTCGCGGGTCAGTTGCACCAGGTCATCGCCTTGCAGCGGATATTCCGCTGCGCGCATAACGCCTTGGGCCATGTGCCGCAGCAGCTGTTCCCACGCTTGCAAGTCAATGGCTGTTGGCGGGATGGCGACCAGTTTGCCGTCCGCGCGGCGTGTCACCGCTTTGCAATGCACGTAGCCGACGTGGCGCCCGAGCAGTCGCGCGGCGCTGGCGGCGGACTGGTCTTGCCAGTGCCAGTTGCCGATATCGAAGGTCATTTTGATTGGCAGTTTGTGTTGCTCGATGTCGGCGAAAAAACGCTGGAACGGTTCGATACGGCCGCCGTGCAAGGTCTGGTCATTTTCCACCAACAGTTGCACGGGGCTTTCGCTCAGAACGCGGGCGAGGGTGTGCAGGTCGCTGTTGTCGGTGAAGTAACCCAGCGAGACTTTCAGCCATTTGGCGCCGAAAGCCTGCGCTCGCTGCAGGGCGGTGATCAGTTCGGAGTTGGGTTTGGACTGACCGGCCAGCCACAGCTCCATTGGCGAGGAATACACGCTCTCCAGGCCTTCCGCTTGGGTGGCATCGGATAACCGGGCAGGGTCTTCGTCGGTCAGCAGCTCTTCACGCCATTCAATGCACGTGGCGCCGGCGGCAGCCAGGATGTCGATGAAACTGCCCTGGCCGCGTTGGCGCACAAGGTCGGCGCCGTAGCTGGAGAGGCTGATGGAAACGGCTGGTTTTTTCATTGTTTTTCTACCTCTGAAACCGGTTTCATTTTTGTTCAAAAAAAGGGTGACCATTAGGGCCTCATCGCTGGCAAGGCAGCTCCTACAGTATCGGTGGTGTTCACAAGATTTTTGTTCACATCAGATCCCTGTGGGAGCTGGCTTGCCAGCGATGGGGCCAGTAGAGTCACTCGAAAATTCCCAGGGTTGACCCTCTAACAATCAACCGCGCCGGAAAATCCAGCGTCCGCACCGGCCCGTCATCACCCCGCAAACGCTTGAGCAAACACTCGAAGGCGCTGGCGCCAATCTCGGTGGTCGGTTGGGCGAGGGCGGTGATGCCGCTGCCTACCAGCGGGTACCAATCCAGGTCATCGAGGGCGATCAGGCCCACGTCTTCAAACAGTTTGCATTCGAGTTCACGCAACGCATGGGTGCTGGACAGCGCCGCGATCCCGTTGGCGCAAAACAGCGCTTTCGGGCCAGGGCCCGGCGTGTCGAGGAAGGTCTTCAGTCGTGCCGTCAGATCGCTGCCGGTTTCGATGTGCGCGCCGCGAAGAGAGGGGCGCTGTTCGATTTGCGCCTTGAAGTTGCTGACCCGCTCGACCCGCGAACTGGTGCCGTCAAGAGGTTCGGTGACCAGCAACACGTCGCGATAACCGCGCTCCTCAAGGTGGGTGAGTGCCATGTCGATGGCCTGCGCGTTGTTCAGACCGACCAAGTCGCTATTGAGGTTCGCGACCTTGCGATCCACTAGCACCAAGGGCATTTCCCGGTGCAGTTCGTGCAACTCGTCGCGGTGATGGCCGAGGGTGTTCACGATCAAGCCTTCGATGTTGTACGAGCGCAGCAGGGCCAGGTGTTGGCGCTCCTGCTCGTCGTCGCGGTCGGTGTTGCACACCACCAGGCTGTAGCCGTGCTGACGGCAGGCGGTTTCCACGCCGTGCATCACGGCAATCGAATAAGGGTTACGGATATCGGCCACCAGCATGCCGATCAGGCGGGTACGCCCGCGTTTCAGGCCACGGGCCATCTGGTTCGGGCGATAGCCCAATTCTGCAATCGACTGTTCGATGCGCTGGGCAATGGCATCGGAAAGCAAGGCGCGGTCATCGCCAATGAACCGCGAAACGCTGGCCTTGGAGACCTTGGCGTGTTCGGCCACGTCGAGCATGGTCACGCGGCTGCGCTGGGCGGCGGAAAAATCGTTCACGGTCTGAAACCTTCTTATTGGATTTATAAGGTCGAGTGCTTCGTGAGACAGCACTGAAACCGGTTTCAGAAGACACCAAAAGCCAATTCGCCGTCAAGCCCCGGATTGTGGATTGTCGAACAATCACCGACGGGTGGCGCTCAAGCCAACACGCTCAACCACGCCGAACCCAGTAACAACAAGGCCATGCAACGATTGAAACGTTGCATGGCCTGGGGCGAGCGCAACCAGCGACTTGAGCCTGCTCCGAGCAGCGCCCAAACACCCAGGCAAGGCAAGGAAATCAGGAAAAACACCACTGAGAGATGAATCACATGGGCGAACCGATCTTCGCCCGCTCCGGCGAAAACGCTGACCACGGCCAGCGCCATCATCCAGGTTTTCGGGTTGATCCATTGCAGGCTGGCAGCGCCCATCCAGCCCAGTCGAGCCTCGGGTTTCCGGGTGCTGATGGCTTCGGCCGGGGCGCGGAAAATCTGCCAGGCCAGATAACTCAGCCACATCACGCCGAACCATTGCATGACGGTTTGCAACGCGGGCCAGCTCGTCAGTGACGAACCGACGCCTGCGCCCACCAGCAACACCAGAATCGCGGCACTGGCGCAGGCGCCGAAGATAATTGGCACGGCGGCGCCCAAGCCGTAGCGGGCACTGTTGCTGAGCACCAGAATGTTGGTCGGACCGGGAGTGATCGAAGCCACGAAGGCGAAGAGCAGGAAGGGCAACAACGTCGGGAAAGAAGAGAGCATCGCGGGCAAACTCCGGTAAAGATCAGTGAACCCGATCTTCACAAGCCCCGACGTTACCTGTCTGGAACGTTTGAGCAACGCTTGCGGTACAGCGCCGGCGTCAGGCCGTAAGCGCGCACGAACCAGCGGCCCAGATGGCTCTGGTCGGCGAAGCCGAGGGTCATGGCCACTGACGCCGGTTGTTCGCCTCGGGCCAGCAGGCGCCGGGCCGTGGCCAGACGAAGTTGCACCAGATACGCGTGGGGCGCGATGCCGTATGCGGCCTTGAACGCGCGGGTCAGGCGAAAGCGGTCGACCCCCGTAACGGCGGCGAGTTGATCGAGGCCGATGTCGTATTGCGCGTTGGCGTGCAGATATTCTCGGGCCTTTTGCGCCACCCGTGGCAGTCGTGGATCTTCGCCATAGCGTTCGCGCCAGTGCAGGTGACTGGTCAGGCGTTCAAGCAAATGGTCGAGAGCGGTTTGCCGGACGATTTTCAGTTCGCCGCGATGCAGGGTTTCAAAGGCCAGGCTGGTGGCCTGAGCTAAACGCTCATCACTGGCCAAGGTGTTGGCGAAACTCAATTCGCTGTTGTCCGGGGCCTTGTCAAACATGGCGCCGAGTTCGCGTTTCAACCACTGCGGGTCGAGGTACAGCATGCGGTAGGTGAAACCGTCCGCGGTCGGCGCTTCGCCGTCGTGAATGTCCCCCGGCTCCAACAAAAACACCTTGCCCGGCGTGCTTTGATGCTTTGCCCGCCGACAATTGAATTGCTGCACGCCTTGCTCGGTGACACCCACCAGATAGCTGTCATGCCAGTGCGGATCGTAGGCATGGCCCTCGAAATGCGCGCGCAAGGTCTCGATGCCGGTGTCGGCGTCCTGGGCCAGATCGAGCCAGTTGTGAGAAGTCATGCAGCACCTGAACGGCGGATTTACCGAGCCATTTAACGCCCGCGCCAAGGGCCATGGCTAGAACGTTTGTGCAGACGTCAGTTAAACAGCCCGGCGGCGATGTTGATCGAAAACCCGAGAATGGCCGTGTTGAACAGAAACCCGATCAGCGACTGCGCCAGCACGATCTTGCGCAAATCACGGGTGGCCACACCAACATCCGAAGTTTGCACCGCCACGCCAATGGTGAACGAGAAGTACAGGAAGTCCCAGTAATTGGGCGTTGTCAGGCCCTCAGAAAAACGCAGCGCCGGGTCTTTGCCTTCCCAGGTGTAAAACAACCGCGCGTAATGCACGCTGAAAATCACCCCGATCAGTAGCCAAGAACTGAACACTGTCAGCGCAGTGAAACCGTAATGCATAAGCTTGCGGGTGGTTTCCAGGTCTTTGCTGCCGGCCAGTTCGAAGGTGATGGTCGCCAAACTAGCCATCGCCGCAATGCACACCACCAACAGCACCAGCCCGGCGTTTTCGTCTTCGATTTCGGCAATGCGCTTCACATCCGCCGCTTTCGAGCGCACCACGAGCCAGGCCATCAGGAACAGATAAGTCCAGACCCCGACGTTCCAGCCGATGAGTATTTTGCTGATGACCGAGTCCGCTGGAATCAGGATGCCCGCGGCGATACCGAGCGTCGTGGCGGCGGACAGGCGCGGGTGGGTGTGGGTGAGGTAGGGCATGAGCGCTCGATCGGCCAGGGTATTGCAAACACCTTAGCCCAGGGTGGCGAGGTGTGACCACAACCATCAGGCCAGCACTTACCTTGTAGGAGCTGGCTTGCCAGCGATTGGGCTTCGAACATTGCACCGTTCTTAAGACCGCCATCGCCGGCAAGCCGGGCTCCTACAGGGGGATGTGTTGCCTAGATGTTTTTGTGGCGCTTGCGTACCAGCTTCATCACCACCACAAAAAACACCGGCACGAACACAACGGCCAGGGTCGCCGTGATCATCCCGCCAATCACCCCGGTACCGATGGCTTGCTGGCTCGCCGAGCTGGCACCGGTGGCGATGGCCAGTGGCACCACGCCGAGGATGAACGCCAGCGACGTCATCACGATCGGGCGAAGACGCAGGCGCGCCGCTTGCAGCGTGGCGTCGATCAAGTCATGGCCTTCGTCGTACAGGCTCTTGGCGAACTCGATGATCAGGATCGCGTTCTTCGCCGACAGGCCGATGATGGTGATCAGCCCGACCTTGAAGAACACATCGTTAGGCATCCCGCGCAAGGTCACGGCCAATACCGCACCGAGCACGCCCAGCGGCACCACCAGCAGCACCGAGGTCGGAATCGACCAGCTCTCGTACAACGCCGCCAGGCACAGGAACACGATCAGCAGCGACAAACCGAGCAATATTGGCGCCTGACTGCCGGACAAACGTTCCTGCAACGACAGGCCGGTCCATTCCTGACCCAGTCCCGATGGACCTTGCGCCACCAGCCGTTCGATTTCCGCCATGGCTTCGCCGGTGCTGTGGCCGGGTTTCGGCTCTCCGGAAATACTGACTGCCGGATAACCGTTGTAGCGGGTCAACTGCGCCGGACCCTGGGTCCATTTGGCCTGCACAAACGCCGACAGCGGGACCATTTTTCCGGCGTTATTGCGCACGTGGATCTTCAGCAGATCCTCAACCTGACTGCGTTGATCGCCTTCCGCCTGCACCACCACCCGCTGCATCCGCCCCTGGTTGGGGAAGTCGTTGATGTAGGCCGAACCGACGGCCGTGGACAGCACGCTGCCGATGTCGGCGAAGGACACGCCCAGCGCATTCGCCTGTTTACGGTCGACGATCAACTGTACCTGCGGCGCTTCGGCCAAGGCGCTTTCGCGCACGTTCATCAGGATCGGGCTGCTCTCGGCGGCGGCCAGCAACTCGGTGCGGGCTTGCATCAGCGTGGCATGACCGAGGCCGCCGCGGTCCTGCAAACGGAACTCGAAACCGCTGGACGTTCCGAGGCCGTCCACCGGTGGCGGCAGGACCGCGAAGGTCACCGCGTCCTTGATCTGACTCAGGGCGATGTTGGCGCGGTCGGCAATTGAACTCGCCGAGTCATCGCTGCCGCGTTCGGACCAGTCTTTCAACGTGGTAAACGCCAACGCCGCGTTCTGGCCGCTGCCGGAGAAACTGAAACCGAGGATCACCGTACTGTCGCCGACGCCCGGTTCCGTGGCGTTGTGCGCTTCGATCTGCTCGACCACCTGCACCGTGCGGTTCTTGCTCGCGCCCGGTGGCAGTTGAATGTCGGTGATGGTGTAGCCCTGATCCTCAACCGGCAGGAACGAAGAGGGCAGGCGACTGAAACAAACCCCCAGACCGATCAACAGCACGCCGTAGATCAACAGGTAGCGACCGCTGCGTTTCAACGCATAAGCAACCCAACCCTGATAGCGGTCAGTCAGTTGCTCGAAGCGGCGATTGAACCAACCGAAGAAACCGGTCTTTTCGTGGTGCTCGCCCTTGGCAATCGGCTTGAGCAACGTCGCGCACAGCGCCGGGGTCAAGGTCAGGGCGAGGAACGCCGAGAACAGAATCGAGGTGGCCATCGACAGCGAAAACTGCTGGTAAATCACCCCGACCGAACCCTGCATGAACGCCATCGGAATAAACACCGCCACCAGTACCAACGTGATGCCGATGATGGCGCCGGTGATCTGCTTCATCGCCTTGCGCGTTGCGTCCTTGGGCGACAGGCCCTCAGCAGCCATGATCCGCTCGACGTTCTCCACCACCACAATCGCGTCGTCCACCAGAATGCCGATGGCCAGCACCATGCCGAACATGGTCAGCACGTTGATCGAGAAACCCAACGCCAGCATGGTCGCGAAGGTGCCCATCAACGCGACTGGCACCACCAGCGTCGGAATCAGGGTGTAGCGGATGTTTTGCAGGAACAGAAACATCACCGCAAACACCAGCAGCATTGCCTCGCCGAGGGTGTAGACCACTTTGGTGATCGAGACTTTGACGAACGGTGAAGTGTCGTACGGGATTTTGTATTCCACGCCGGCCGGGAAGTAGCGCGACAGTTCATCCATTTTCGCCCGCACCAGTGTCGCGGTGCTCAGGGCATTGGCGCCCGGCGACAATTGCACACCGACAGCGGTGGACGGCTTGCCGTTCAGACGCGTGGAAAACTGATAGTCCTGACTACCGATCTCGACCCGGGCGACATCGCCGATGCGCACCGTGGAGCCATCGGGATTGGCTTTGAGCACGATGTCGGCGAACTCTTCCGGCGTCGACAACTGGCCTTTGACCAGAATGGTCGCGGTGATTTCCTGGGTGGTGCGGCTCGGCAGATCGCCGATGCTGCCGGCCGAGACCTGGGCGTTTTGCGCGACGATAGCGGCGTTGACGTCGGCGGGGGGGAGGTTGAAGCCGATGAGTTTTTGCGGGTCGATCCAGATGCGCATCGCCCGTTCCGCGCCGTACAACTGCGCCTTGCCGACGCCGTCCAGACGCTTGATCTCGTTCATCACGTTGCGCGCCAGGTAATCGCTGAGCGCTACATCGTCGAGTTTGCCGTCACTGGAGGTGAGGGTAATCAGCAGCAGGAAACCGGCGGAGACTTTTTCCACCTGCAAACCTTGCTGGTTCACCGCTTGTGGCAGGCGCGACTCCACGACTTTCAGGCGGTTCTGCACGTCAACCTGGGCCATTTCCGGGTCGGTGCCCGGTTGGAAAGTGGCTTTGATCGTGGCACTGCCGAGGCTGCTTTGCGATTCGAAGTACAGCAGATGATCGGCGCCGTTGAGTTCTTCCTCGATCAGGCTGACCACGCTCTCGTCTACGGTCTGCGCCGAAGCGCCGGGGTACACGGCATAGATTTCGATTTGCGGCGGGGCGACGTCGGGGTATTGCGCCACCGGCAATTGCGGAATGGCCAAGGCACCGGCCAGCAGGATGAACAACGCGACCACCCAGGCAAACACCGGGCGGTCGATAAAGAACTGCGGCATAAACAAGCGTCCTGCTTACTGACCAGAAACCTGGGCGAGTGGAAGAGGGGTGTCGTCGATCTGCACTTTCTCGCCGGGACGGGCGTGTTGCAGGCCTTCGATGACGATGCGGTCGCCGGGCTTGAGGCCGCCGGTGACGACCCAGCGATCGTTTTGCACCGGGCCTAGTTCGACCGGTTGCTGGCCGACGCGCTGTTGGTCATCGAGCAATAACACTTGGGCGATGCCGGCGCTGTCACGCTGGATAGCCCGTTGCGGCACGCTGATGCCTTGCTGATTGACCGCTTGCTCCAGGCGCACGCGGACGAAACTGCCGGGCAGCAGGTCGAGGTTCGGGTTGGGGAATTCACTGCGCAGAATGATCTGGCCGGTGCCCGGATCGACGGTGATGTCGGTGAACAGCAACTTGCCCGGCAACGGATAGAGGCTGCCGTCATCCTGAATCAACGTGACGTTGGCCTGGCCTTGACCGACTTCTTTTAGCTGACCGGAACGGAACGCCCGGCGCAGGTCGTTGAGTTCGCGGGTCGATTGGGTCAGGTCGGCGTGGATGGGATTGAGTTGCTGAATCAATGCCAGCGGCGTGGTTTCGTTCTGCCCGACCAGCGCGCCTTCGGTGACCAATGCGCGCCCGATGCGCCCGGAAATCGGCGCGGTGACGGTGGCGTAGCCCAGGTTCAGTTTCGCCCGGTCGACAGCGGCTTTGTTGGCGGCGACATCGGCGGTGGTGTGCCGTACGGCGACCCGGGCGTTGTCGTAGTCCTGGCCGCTGATGGCGTTGCCTTCGATCAATTGGGCGTAACGCTGTTCCAGCAGCTTCGCCTGAAACGCATTGGCCTCGGACTTGCGCAGTGCGGCTTCGGCGCTGTCCAGGTCAGCCTTGAACGGTGCCGGGTCGATGCGGAATAGAACATCACCTTTTTTCACGTCGCTGCCTTCGCGGAAGGTCCGTTGCAACACCACGCCTGCAACCCGTGCACGCACTTCGGCGATGCGCGGCGCGGCGATCCGCCCGCTCAGTTCGCTGCTGATGGCCAGCGGTCGGGCTTCGATGGTTTCGATGCGCACGGTGGCCAGAGGCGCCTGTTCTTCGGCGGTGGGAGCCTTGTCGCACGCGCTCAGCGTCAACGCCAGTGCGATCAGGCTGAGCCTGGCAAGCAGATTTTTTGACATGAATGACCCCGATAATGACTCCCAGCATCCTACTGGGCGTCGGCGAGGGTAGCGGTGAAGCTTTGTTGGTGCTGTGTGAAATTGTGTAAGGGTTTTACTCAGACTCGCGTGCGGGCGTATATCCTGACAACCGCTTCGCGCTTGATCGCTGGCAAGCCAGCTCCCACAGTGGTTGGTGGCGTTCACGCAATGTGTGTTCGCATCAGAACCCTGTGGGAGCTGGCTTGCCAGCGATAGCGATCAACTGGTCACCACTGCATTTGCTGGAAACACCCCATGCCCAACATCCTCCTGGTCGAAGACGACACCGCACTCGCCGAGCTGATCGCCAGTTATCTGGAACGCAACGGTTATTCCGTCAGCGTCATCAGTCGCGGTGATCAGGTGCGCGACAGGGCGCGGCTCAATCCGCCGGACCTGGTGATCCTCGACCTGATGCTGCCGGGGCTTGATGGCCTGCAGGTTTGCCGCTTGCTGCGCGCCGATTCGGCGACGCTGCCGATCCTGATGCTCACCGCCCGCGACGACAGCCACGATCAGGTACTGGGCCTGGAAATGGGCGCCGACGACTACGTCACCAAGCCTTGCGAGCCGCGTGTGCTGCTCGCTCGGGTGCGCACTTTGCTGCGGCGCAGCAGCCTCGGCGAACCGCAGACCGCCAATGATCGTATCCTGATGGGTAACCTGTGCATCGACCTGTCCGAACGCACAGTGACCTGGCGCGGTCATCCAGTGGAACTCTCCAGCGGCGAATACAATTTGCTGGTGGTGCTGGCCCGACATGCCGGCGAAGTACTCAGCCGCGACCAGATTCTGCAACGCCTGCGCGGCATCGAATTCAACGGCACCGACCGCTCGGTGGACGTGGCGATCTCCAAGCTGCGACGCAAGTTCGACGACAACGCGGGCGAGGCGCGCAAGATCAAGACCGTGTGGGGCAAGGGTTACCTGTTCAGCCGTTCCGAGTGGGAATGCTGAAGCGATGTTCAGAATCCTCTTTCGCCTGTATGTGGTGACCATCGTTTCGTACAGCGCGGCGATCTATCTGGTGCCGGATCTGGTGGTCAAGGTCTTCCAGGAGCGCTTCGTCACCTACAACCTCGACTATTCCCGCGGCCTGCAAACCCTTATGGTCAAGCAGTTCAAGGCCGTTCCCACCGAGCAATGGCCGGCGCTGGCCGCGGAAATGGACAAGGATTTTCATCCGCTGCACATCGTCCTCAGCGGCAATGACGACGCCGACTTTTCTCTGGACGAGCAGCAACGTTTGCAACGTGGCGAGAACATCGTACGCATCGGTGACTGGGGCTGGCGCACCCTGGCAGTGGCGCCGTTGAATGAGCATACGGTGGTGCAAATGGTGGTGCCGCCGGACCCGATGGACGTCAACCTGTTGTACTGGAGCATCAACGTGCTGATCGGCGCGACCATGCTCGCGTGCCTGTTGCTGTGGCTACGTCCGCACTGGCGCGACCTGGAGCGCCTGAAGCGTGCGGCTGAACGCTTCGGCAAGGGCAACCTGAGCGAGCGCACGCAAATCGCCGCCAGCTCCAACATCGGCAGCCTGGCCAACGTTTTCGACACCATGGCCGGCGACATCGAGAACCTGCTGAACCAGCAGCGGGACCTGCTCAACGCGGTTTCCCATGAGCTGCGCACACCGCTGACGCGTCTGGATTTCGGCCTGGCCCTCGCGCTGTCCGACGACTTGCCGGCCACCAGCCGCGAGCGTCTGCAAGGGCTGGTCGACCACATCCGTGAACTCGATGAGCTGGTGCTGGAGTTGCTGTCTTACAGCCGCTTGCAAAACCCGGCGCGGGTGCCGGAACAGGTCGAGGTGTCGCTGGATGAATTCATCGACAGCATTTTGGGCAGCGTCGATGAAGAACAATCTCCGGACATCGTCATCGACGTGCTGCTCCACGGCCAACTCGAACGCTTCAGCCTCGACCCGCGCCTGACCGCCCGCGCCCTGCAAAACCTGTTGCGCAATGCCATGCGCTACTGCGAAAAGCGCATTCAGATTGGCGTGCGGGTGTGCCCGAAAGGTTGCGAGATTTGGGTTGATGATGACGGGATCGGTATTCCGGAGGATGAGCGTGAACGGATTTTTGAACCGTTCTATCGGCTCGATCGTAGCCGTGATCGCGCAACCGGTGGGTTTGGCTTGGGATTGGCGATCAGTCGCCGAGCCCTGGAAGCGCAGGGCGGTACCTTGACGGTCGAAGCGTCGCCGTTGGGCGGCGCGCGGTTTCGGTTGTGGTTGCCAACGCCGGTTTGACACCTCGCGCACCTGTCAAACCTGACAGTAGCCACCCTTGCCAATCCGGCGTTTCATTGACCCCACGCAGTCAGGTTGTCGCGCCATGCACTGAAGACTGGAGGCGAATGATGGGAGCACCGACAATAAAAAGAACGGGCAACGGCACGATCAACGCGATCAGGAAAGTCTGGGTCGACGCAACGTCGACCCAGTTCGCGATGGTTCTGCCGGATGACGGTTGTGCCAGGCTGGCCATCCGCATCGGGCCTAATCTCACCGCGGACGGCCGTGACTGGTTTCGGGTCGGCGACAAGGTGAAATACACCGTGCTGATGGGGCCGGCGGGAGAGTTGCCAAAGGCGCAGGAACTTGTGAAGTTCGGGGGATAGCCGATCACCGATGTGGCGAGCGAGCTTGCTCGCGCTGGGTCGCGAAGCGGCCCTTGGCATTCTTTCAATCACATCGAGTTCACAGGATTTGCGACTGCTGCGCAGCCGAGCGGGAGCAAGCTCCCTCGCCACAGGTGGCGGGTTAACCACAGCAGATCTGGCCGACTGTTCCGTGGCGAGCGAGCTTGCTCGCGCTGGGTCGCGAAGCGGCCCTTGGCATTCTTTCAATCACATCGAGTTCACAGGATTTACGACTGCTGCGCAGCCGAGCGGGAGCAAGCTCCCTCGCCACAGGTGGCGGGTTAACCACAGCAGATCTGGCCGACTGTTCCGTGGCGAGCGAGCTTGCTCGCGCTGGGTCGCGAAGCGGCCCCCGGTGTTTTTACAATCGCATCCGGTTTGCAGGATTTACGACTGCTGCGCAGCCGAGCGGGAGCAAGCTCCCTCGCCACAGGTGGCGGGTTAACCACAGCAGATCTGGCCGACTGTTCCGTGGCGAGCGAGCTTGCTCGCGCTGGGTCGCGAAGCGGCCCCCGGTGTTTTTACAATCGCATCCGGTTTGCAGGATTTACGACTGCTGCGCAGCCGAGCGGGAGCAAGCTCCCTCGCCACAGGTGGCGGGTTAACCACAGCAGATCTGGCCGACTGTTCCGTGGCGAGCGAGCTTGCTCGCGCTGGGTCGCGAAGCGGGCCCCAGCGTTTTTACAATCACATCCGGTTTGCAGGATTTACGACTGCTGCGCAGCCGAGCGTGAGCAAGCTCCCTCGCCACAGGTGGCGGGTTAACCACAGCAGATCTGGCCGACTGTTCCGTGGCGAGCGAGTTTGCTCGCGAAGCGGCCTCGGCGTCCTTCCAATCACATCCGGTTCATAGGTTTTACGACTGCTGCGCAGCCGAGCGGGAGCAAGCTCCCTCGCCACAGGTGGCGGGTTAACCACAGCCGAGCGAGAGCAAGCTCCCTCGCCACAGGTGGCGGGTTAACCACGGCAGATCTGGCCGACTGTTCCGTGGCGAGCGAGCTTGCTCGCGCTGGGTCGCGAAGCGGCCCTTGGCATTCTTTCAATCACATCGAGTTCACAGGATTTACGACTGCTGCGCAGCCGAGCGGGAGCAAGCTCCCTCGCCACAGGTGGCGGGTTAACCACGGCAGATCTGGCCGACTGTTCCGTGGCGAGCGAGCTTGCTCGCGCTGGGTCGCGAAGCGGCCCCCGGTGTTTTTACAATCACATCCGGTTTGCAGGATTTGCGACTGCTGCGCAGCCGAGCGGGAGCAAGCTCCCTCGCCACAGGTGGCGGGTTAACCACAGCAGATCTGGCCGACTGTTCCGTGGCGAGCGAGCTTGCTCGCGCTGGGTCGCGAAGCGGGCCCCGGCGTTTTTACAATCACATCCGGTTTGCAGGATTTACGACTGCTGCGCAGCCGAGCGGGAGCAAGCTCCCTCGCCACAGGGGTCGATTGATCATGCACTCAGGCGGCCGCGCAATGTCTTGGCCATGGCCTCCAGTTCTGTCACCGGGTTGTGCCCGATCAGCATCCACGCATGCTGCATGTCCGCCCAATGGACAATGTTCATCCCGTGCCGACGTTCCCGGGCAAAATGCCGACTGCCCGTGTCGGACAGCGTCACACACAACGCCATAGGCCCGTGGACCGGGTCCAGATAAGTGATCTGGGCAATCGGCACGCCGTCGTATTCGAGGATTTGCGCGCGTTTGAATTCTGCCCGTGGCAGGGTCAGTTGCGCCGGTTTCAGGTTCAAGCCCAGGAGCGTATCGATGGTGCGCAGTTGCGACTGTTGCGCGGTTTCATCGTTGGGCAAGTGATCCAGGGTTTGCGGCACGTAGAGCACCATGTAATCAGCGACCAGTCCGCGCCAGTTGCTGTCTTCCTGGCTGGCTTGCCAGCCGAGGAAAAGACGGTCCGCGAGGACGCCACTGACCACCAATCCGGCGGCGACCGCGAGGAATCTGCGTCGACTGAGCTGCGGACGGGCGGGCGAGGGCAGGGTGTCGAGCATGGCTTGCAGGCGATCGACCGGTGCCTGCCGACTCAAATCCTTGTAGGCATCCTTGAACGGCAAGCTGCTGCGGTTCAGCCATTGCAGGCGCAGACCGAGCATCGGGTCCTCGGCAATGGCGGCGTCGATGCGCTGGCGCTGTTCGGTATCGAGCTGGTTATCGAGGTAGGCCACCAGTTGCTCATCCGAGAGTTTCGCGTTCATCGACGTTCTCCGGTGAAAGGGTTGGGCACGGCTTGCAACGGCGGGTATTCGGCCAGTTTGACCCGGGCCGCTGCCAAGCGACTCATGACGGTGCCAATGGGCACTTGCAACACGTCGGCCACTTCGCGGTAGGACAGGCCTTCGACATAAGCCAGAAACACCGTTTCACGCTGGGCTTCGGGCAACGCGTCGACGCGGCGAATGACCTGCGCCGCGAGGACATGGGTTTGCGCTACCTGTTCACCGTCGAACGACAAGACTTCCTCTCCATCGATGCTGCCCTGGCCGTGGCGCACCCGTCGTGCGCGCACTTCGTTGATCCAGATCGAATGCAGAATGCTCATCAGCCAGCGATCCATGCGGGTGCCCGCCACAAACTGCCCGGCACGTTCCAGCGCCCGTACGCAGGTCGCCTGCACCAGGTCTTCGGCGACATGCCGTTGTCGAGACAACAGCAGGCCGTAGCGCCATAAACACGCCAGGTGCTGACTCAGTTCTGTGCGTATTGCCTGATCGCTGGCGATAGGGACCTCCGTCCGCTCGGGGTGTCAGGTTTTCGATGAGTCGTTGATGGCTTCGGCGAGGTCTTGATACTCCTCGCACGTGTTGCCGCAAATGGATTCGATGCGCTGCAACTGTTCCTTGGCCAGGTCCAGCCGACCCTTGATGACGTAGGCTTCACCCAGGTATTCGCGGACTTTGGCGTACTGCGGATCGAGTTTGACCGATTCCAGGTAATAACCGATGCCTTCATCGGTGCGCCCCAGTTTACGCGTGGCGTAGCCGCGATAGTTCAGGGCTTCGGCGGTGTTGGGTTGCTGGAGTGTATCAAGCAGGGCCAGGGCTTCCTCGTACCGCCCGTCCTTGGCCAATTGATAGGCGTAATCGGTCCGGTCGGCGTCCGGTACCCGTTTGCTGGTCTGCAAGACGCATTTGCGCGCCTTGCTGTCGAAAACCTGACCTTTGGGGCACTGGGGTTTGGCGGGTGTGTCTTCCTCCCCATTGGCCAGGGCCAACGTGCTGGACAACGCGACGAAAAGCGCCAGTGGCGCGGCGAAAATTGAAAATCGGCAATTCATGGAAAAGGCTCCACAGGTCATCGGGCTTGGGACGTCGAACGGGTCGCAAAAGATCTTTTTGGTGCCCAGCGAACATGAACACCACAGCGTGGACAATTATTCATTTGTTTCGGCTGTTCTTTATAAGAAGCTCATTTCGAGGGTTTACGCTTGTGGAGCCAGCGTGAGGCTTGCTGCAAACCCGCTGTTGCGGGAGGTAAACGATCAATGGGGGCATGAGCTATCATTGCGTCTTTCCCATTCAAAGATTTACGGCCATGACTGCTGAAACAGACACTCTGCTTAACGTCCTCGAACACTGTGGAATGGTGGAAATCGATGGCCTGCACGCTTTCGAGTTCTCACTTGATGAGTTCGATAATCTGCACATCGAATGCATGGACGGCCGGGCGGCCAAGCACTGGGAGTTCACCCCGGCGCAGGTTCAGGCCGCAACCTTCGACAGTGCGTTGCAAAGCTGGTTGATCACCGGTGAGTCCGGCGAACACCGCTTGGTCTGCCTCGGCGACGTCATCAGCGGTGACAACGACGACGATGACCAACACGATGCGTAACCTCTGGCCACTGTTGATCGCTGGCAGCATCGGCGCAATGGGCGTTCAGTCCGCATCCGCCGACGACTATCAATTGCTCGTGGGTTCTTACACCGCCGGTCAAAGCCAGGGCATCTATCGCCTGAACTTCGACAGCACCACCGGCCAGATCAACGGCAAACCCTTGCAAGTGATCAACAGCGAAAACCCGTCCTGGCTGACCCTGTCCATGGATCAGCGCCGGTTGTTCGTGGTCAATGAAAACGGTCCGGGCCAGGCCGATCCAGTAGGGCGCGTGAGCAGTTATGCGATCGATCCCAAGACCCATGAGCTGAGTCTGATCAATCAGGTCCAGAGCCTAGGCAACGAGCCGACCCATTCCAGCCTCAGTACCGATGCCAGCCATTTGTTTGTCAGCAATTATTCGGTGGCTGAAGATCCGGGTGGCACCCTGGCGGTGTTGCCGGTGGGCGCGGATGGCACGCTCAAACCGGTGGTGCAGATGAGCAGCCACCCGGCCAGCAGGGTCAACCCCGAGCGGCAGATGTCGGCGCATGTGCATTCGACGATCCCTTCGCCGGACGGCAAATACGTGTTCTCCAATGATTTGGGGGCAGACAAGATTTTTGTCTACCGCTTCGATCCCAAGGCCAATCCCGATCTGCCATTGACCCCGGCCACACCGGCATTCGTGCAGTTACCACCGGGCAGCGGACCACGTCATTTGCTGTTCAGTGCCGATGGCAAGCATGCCTGGCTGACCATGGAAATGAGCGCGCAAGTGGCGGTATTCGATTACCGCGACGGCACGCTTGAGCAAACGCAGATGGTCGATCTGGCGGCTGGTCAGCCGGTTTCCGACAAGGCGGCGGCCGCGCTGCACGCATCAACCGATGGCAAGTTCCTCTACGTCAGCAACCGTGGCACCGCCAATCAGTTGCTGACATTTGCTATCGATCCGGCGACCGGCCATCTCAAGGAATTGCAACGACGCGCGGTAGAAGGCGACCATCCACGGGAATTCAGCCTCGATCCGAGTGGCAAGTTTCTGTTGATCGCCAACCAGAAGAGCAACCAGATTGTCGTCGTCGAACGCGATGCCAAGACCGGTTTGCTGGGTAAAACCGTACAGAAACTGCCCATGGACGCGCCGAGCGACCTCAAGTTTCTCCTGCGACAATAGACCGCAGGCCCCGGTTCTTGGGGCCTGTAGCTTTCTATCAATGAGGCTGATATGTGGTAATGCTACAAAGCATTTCAAGGCCTCGTTCCTCGAGGGTTAAGTTTGCTTCACGGCCCCACCGGGCAAGCAAGCCAACTGACTCCGAGGAATACCCACATGAACTTCAATCTCTTCTCCGTAATTGCCGCGTCCGCCATCTCTGCCACCGTTGCCCTGCCTGCCAGTGCCAGCGTTGAAATCAGCGACAAAAAATCCCACACCCAGAGCTACACCCAGAAATACCTGCAACAGAGCGCCAACTTCTACGCCGCGCTGGACCACAAAACCCAGCACTGAAAGTTTATCCCTGCACCTTTTATGCAGGAGCGAAGTCACTTGCCGATCAACCGTTAACGGTGGATAAGCACTAAAGTGATGTCGCTCCTGCATAACGCATTTACGACAGCATCATATTGCCATCAATCCATTGCTTGATATCACATTGCCTCGCGTTTAAATTTGACGCGGATTTATTGACTCCTTCACTAGAAAAGGATCGACAATATGGCAATGCGTCTGGCTGTGGTACTTCTGTTTCTCTATTCCACCCCGATTTTGTCCGCAGCGGAGCCCATTTCCGGTGAGCCTGAGGCTACCCGTGAGCGCTTGATGAGTTTTATCGAAGACTGAGATAGCGCGGCTTAATGATCAACGCCGCTGATAATCGCTATAGACAAGCGTTGTTGGTGACTGATGCTTTTTTGAACGATCCTGTGGACTCTGAAACATGTCCACGGAGTTCATCATGGCCCGCGCAATCATCACTTCTGCCAAACACGGCGCCTATGTGGCTATTGGTCTTTACCTGGTCATGGTGCTGGTTATCAGCCTCTCGCCGCAGTCGCGGCAATCTGTCGAAGCGCCTATTCAAGTCGCACATCCTGGCATCCAGTTTGAACACCGCGCGCAAAACGCGATGGTTGATCAGGCTGAACTCGCAGGAGTCGGCGGAGCATGAACAGATGCAAGCTTTTGATCATCGCCTTCCTGGCCTTCATCACCAATGGATTTTCGTTGCTGGGGATCGGGCAAGGTTCGATAGGTGGGGTGGCACGGGCGATGGAGGCCAACCACAACATCGCGCGCAGCATTGAGACCGCCAAGGCCATGGGGATGCTGGCCGGTAATCCGCCGCTCAAGCCTGAGGAAGGTTTTTTTGGCCCGTTCCAGGTCGATTGCTCGGCCTTGGGCATGTGCGAAGTCCTGGCGTAAGCACTAACCATTGTGGCGAGGGAGCTTGCTCCCGCTGGGCCGCGAAGCGGCCCTAAAAAATCTACGACTGCTGCGCAGCCGAGCGGGAGCAAGCTCCCTCGCCACGAAAGCCGTGTTATTTCTTCATGATTGATGTGAACAATTCAGACTCCAGAAACCTTTGCAACCAGGCCTGCAACCGCCGATAGGGCGTCTGCGCAAACCACTCGCGATCAACATGGGCGAATTGCCGTACGAACGGCATCAATGCCACATCCGCCAGACTCGGGTGTTGCGCCAGTAAGTAATCGCGACCCTCCAACAGTTCATCAAGCCGCCGCAAAAACACCTCGCCCTCGGCCCGGTAAAACGTCATCGGCTGCTCTGGATAGCGTTCGGCATATTTGTAGCGATTCAAATGCACCTTGAAGACCTGGTCGTTCTCGTCGATCAGGTCGGCAATGGCCTGCTGTGCCTGCGGATCATCCTTGAGCAACCAATCCTGAGGATCATGCCGGGCCAGTGCCCAGCGTATGATCGCCAGGCTTTCATCGATCACCTGACCGTCAACGCTCAGCACCGGCACCGTGCCCTTGCTCGACAGCGCAAGCATCTCGGCGGGCTTGGCCTTCAGACTGACTTCGACGATATCCACGGCGACACCCGAATAGCGCAGGGCCATGCGCGCCCGCATGGCGTACGGGCAGCGACGGAAGGAATACAGCGTGGTCATTTCACCTCCAGCGTGCTCAGGCCGTTGCCCTGACGGCGCACCTGGATCTGCACGGGAATTCGCTCATGCATTTCCTGCACGTGGGAAATCACCGCGACCTTGCGTCCCTGAGCCTGCAAGCCGTCGAGGGCGTCCATGGCCAGTTGCAGGGATTCCGGATCTAGGCTGCCGAAGCCTTCGTCGATGAACAGCGATTCGATTTTCAGCGTGCTCGACGCCATCGACGCCAGCCCCAAAGCCAGGGCCAGCGACACCAGGAACGTCTCGCCGCCGGACAACGAATGCACCGAGCGCAGTTCGTCGCCCATCTCGGTGTCCATCACCAGCAACCCCAACATGCTGCCGCCGCGTTTCAGGCGATAACGTCGCACCAGTTGCCGCAACTGCACGTTGGCGTGGTGCACCAGCAGGTCGAGGTTGTAGGCCTGGGCGATCTTGCGGAAAGTGTCGCCGGTGGCCGAACCGATCAACGCGTTCAAGCGCGCCCAGCGCTGGTACTCGGAGTAAGCGTCGGCGATTTGTTGCGCGAGGGCCTGATTGGCGTTCTGCCGGCGCTGGTCTTCAGCCTGCTCGGCGCGCAGTTCGGCGCATAGATGCTCGCTGACGTTGAACTGGTTCTGCAACTCGGCGAGGGCGCTGACAAGCTGTTCGTCGTCCAGATTGCCGTTATGTTGCGCCTGATGATCGAGCAAACGCTTGTCGCGCTCTTGTACCAGGACACTGGCCTGTTCAATGGCCTTTTCGCTGTGCTGCAAGCGTTGGCGCAGGTCGCTGACCTGGGGGTCGTCAATCCGTAGCAGGTCTTCAAGACCACCGTCATCCAACTCCGGATGGCGGGCGCGCCAGTCGGTGATTTTGTCGGCGAGCTCGCCGTTCTCGTTTTCCAATGCTTGCAAGCGTTCTTGCTGTGCCTTCAGCTCGGCGGCGATTCGTACGAGTTGTGTGAGTACGTTTTGCAGTTCCGTGGCCGTGGTGGTTTCGGCATTGCGCGCCTGTTCCACGGCCAGTTCCAGTTGCTGCTGCCATTGCTCGGCGTTGCTGTGGGAGCCGAGTAATTGTTCGAGTGCGTGTTGGCATGCCTGTTGTTGCTCGGCCAGGGCATTGAACTGCTGCTCGGCGGATTGCAGTTGCTGCACGCGGGTCTGCTGCCGATCCTGTTCCTTCTCCAGGTTTTGCTGACGCTGCTGCTGTTCGGTCAGCTCTTCCTTTTGTTGATCAAGTTGAGCCAGACGCTCGGCGATCTGTCGATCAAGCTGCATGAAGGTCGCGGCGGGCTCAACGCGAAGCGCTTCCAATGTGTCCGCCGGCAAAAGGCTGGCGAACGCGCAGAGTTCTTCGTCCAGGCGCTGACGATCGTTGCCCAGCTCGCGCTGTTGATTGTCCAGCTGCTGGGCCGCTTGCTGGTGCGCGGTTTCGGCGTGACGCAATTGTTGGGTCAGGCGCGCCGCATCCTGTTGCAGGGTGAGCAGGGCGGTTTGTCGTTGTTCATCCTGGCTGATGCTTTGGTTCAACTGACTGTTTTGCTGGCTGAGCCAGGCGCTGCGTTGTTCGGTGTCCTGATTCAGTAGCTGAGCGGCTGACGGATGTGCTGCAAGGCTCGGCGCAAGCGCTTGCTGCTGGGTCGCCAGGTGTTCCTGCTGTTGCAGCAGTTCCTTTTGCTGAGCGATCAGTCCGCCCACTTCCGCACGCAGTTCGGTGAGCTTTTCCTTGAGCTGATCGACCGCTTTTTGTGCCGTGGCCTGTTCGCCTTCATCGTGGCGGCCAAGGCTTTGCAACAGCGCTTCGGGCTGATGATAAGGATGCTCGTTGCTGCCACAGACCGGGCAAGGCTGGTCATCCTGTAGCTGCGCGCGCAGCTCTTCGACACTGGCGCTGCGGGCCAGACGCTGGCGCTCCAGCAGTTCGCGGGTGACGGTCAGGGTCTGCTCAGCCACGGCGAGTTCAGCCTTGGCTTTTACCCCTTCCTGCGTCAGGCGCTCACGTTCCAGTTGCGCGGCGATCTGGCGTTGCTGCAGCTCGGCGCCACGTTTGTCGAGGTCTTGCTGGCGGTCCCAGAGGCGTGTCAGGTCCTCGATGGCGCGCAGTTGCTTGCGGTTGTCCTGCAACAGGCTGCCGAGAATGCCAATCTGCTCGGCGACAGCATCCGGTTCGGCGCCGGCCTCTTTGAACAGCACTTCCAGTTGCTGTTTCTGCGCGGTGAACGCTTCAGCGCTTCGCGTGGCATTTTGCTCCAGGCCCGCCAGTTCGGCCTGACCTTTGTTCAGACGATTGCCGATCAACATCAGCTGTTGCAGACGATCACGGTAAGCATTCCAGGCATCGCTCAACGGCGCCAGATGAGCGCTTTGTGCAAGCTCCGCCGCCATGCGCTGCAAGTGTTCGGCAGCTCGGGTCTGTTGCTCGTGCAAGGTCTGGATCGCGCTCTGGCCCTGGGTGCAAGCCTGTTCGGCGTTGTGCCTGGCTTCAGCGCTGAGGGTGGCGTCTTTGGCCAGGCGGGCGAGGGTGCTTTGTTCCTCAAAGGCCTGACGCAACAACGGCGCGCATTCGGTTTGCTGTTGCTGCGTTTCGCTCAAGGCGAGCCGGGTTACGCTGAGCTGTTGCTCCAGTTGTGCCTGACGTTCGCTGAGTTCGCCATGCTGCCGGGTATGTTGGGCAATTCGCGCTGCCAGGGGCGTCAGTAGCGAATCGACCTCGGCCTTGCGGGCGAACTGGTGCCGTTGCGGGGCGAGTTGTTCGAGGCGGGTCAGTTTCAAGCGCTCGCCGGACAAGCTTTCCCAGGTTTGTTGGGCACCGTGCAGTTGTTCGGCGGCGGCCAGTTGCGCGTCATGCAAACGGCGCAGTTCTTTCAGCCAGGCGTCCTGAAGCTCAAGCTGCTTGAGTTGCGCCTGTTGTAACTTCTGTTGTTGTTGCGCGGCGTTGAAGCGTTCGTCGAGCTCGGCGCGGGCCTCGGGCGGCAGCGGTGTGACACCGCTGGCCTGATCCTGCAACAGCTTGTGGGCTTCGCGGGCTTCTTTGGTCTTGTCGAAGGCGCGGCGACCCAGTCGTGTGTAAAGCGCGGTATCAGTGAGTTTTTCCAGCAGTTCGCTACGGTCGTTGTCGTCCGCCTTGAGGAACGCGCTGAACTCGCTTTGCGCGAGCAGCACGGCGCGGGTGAACTGTTCGAAGTTCAGGCCCAGTGCGGTTTCGAGTTGAGCTTTGTATTCACCTTTCTGGCTCGCCAGCAGTTGATCCTGATCGATATCGCGCAGGCTCTGGCGACTGGCTTGCAGTTTGCCACCGGCCTTTTCCCGGGCGCGGTTGGCTTCCCAGCGTGCTCGATAGCGGCGGCCATCCACACCAACGAAATCCACTTCGGCATAGCCTTCACCGGTACCGCGCCGCAGCAAGGTGCGGGGGTCGCCGGTGCCGATTTCGCCATCGGCGTCCGGGACCTTGGCGTCGCGCCCGGTGTTATTCAGACGCGGCACGGCACCGAACAGCGCTAGGCACAGGGCGTCGAGCAAGGTGCTTTTGCCCGCGCCGGTCGGCCCGGTAATGGCGAACAACCCGGCGCTGGCCAAGGGTTCGGCGGTGAAGTCGATTTCAAACGGCCCGGCCAGGGACGCGAGGTTTTTCAGGCGGATCGCGAGGATTTTCATGGCTGTTCGCTCTCCATCTGTACGTCCTGCAAAAGCTCGGAAAAGTCCTTGAGGGTTTGCTCGTCGACCTCGCTGCCGTAGTTGTCCTGCCAGGCGCGGCTGAACAGTTCTTGGGGCGTGAGCTGGTCCAGTTCGACCAATGCAGCACCGTCATCGGCGCCTTCGCGGCTGCCGTTGCCCGCGTATTCGGCGGCGATGCGCACCAGACGCACGGCCTTGCCTTGCAGGGCAGTTTCCACTTGATGGCGCAAGTCGGGCTGCGGCTCGTCGAGGCGCACACGGACTTCCAGCCAGGGTTGGCGCTGGTAGTCGGCCAGCAGATCGATGTTCGGGAGGTCGGCCAGTTGCAACAAGATGTCCGCCAATGGCGCAGGGCCGATCCGTTGCAGATTAACTGCGCGGGGAATCAGTTTCGGTTCGACGCTGAGCAGGGTTTCGCCGTCGAGGGTGATGTCGAGAATCTGGTGCTGATAGCCGATCTCGGAGAACGACAACGGAATCGGCGAACCACTGTAGCGAATGCGTTCTTCGCCGTTGACCTTCTGTGGCTTGTGCAGATGGCCCAGGGCAACGTAGCTGATCGTTGGCCCGAACAGGCTGGCGGGCAGGGCTTCGGCGTTGCCGATGATCAGGCTGCGCTCGGAGTCTTCCGACACCGAACCGCCGGCCATGTGCGCATGGCTGATGGCAATCAGCGCCTGACCCGGTTGGCGTTTGGCATTGGCCGCTTCAATCAGCCATTCGTGAACCTGGCCGATGCCGCGCAGGTAGTTGTCGCCCAAATGTGCGCCGGTCACTTCGGCCGGGCGCAGGAACGGCAGCGCCAGGCACCACGCGGCAATTTCGCCTTGGGCGTCGGGCAGTGGCAGCAACAGGCGTTCGGCGTCCAGTTGCCCGTCATCCAGCCACAGCACGCGACCCAGCGCATGGGTGCGCAAACGGCGCATCAAGGGCGCGGGCAGTTCGATTCGCGAGCCGGAATCGTGGTTGCCGGCAATCATCACGATGGTCAGCAACGGCTGTTGTTCGTGGGCGCTGACGATGAAATCGTAGAGGCGTTCCTGGGCTTTGACCGGCGGGTTGACCGTGTCGAAGATGTCGCCGGCGATCAGCAGCACATCGGGCTGATCCAGTTTGAGCTGACGCAACAGCCAGTCGAGAAAGCAACCGTGCTCGAAATCGCGATCCTGGCCGTGCAGGTTCTGCCCGAGGTGCCAGTCGGAGGTGTGAAACAGACGCAAGGGCAACTCCGCTACATAAAAGGTGATGGCCGCGAGGAAAGATGACAGCGGCGAAAGGGCAGAGAGTTTACTGGCAAACGACTGTGGTTGCTGAACACCTTTGTCGGTCACCACGACGGCAAACAGTGAGAAAAACTTGCGACCGTCTGTCCCTTCCTGTCAGTTCTGTCAGTGGTCACTCTCGCAGACCGGGTATCTAATGAATGTGAGCATGGAGCCTTACAGTGCAAGCGACGGAATGTGCCGCTCAATCGAAAGGGCGAGGCAAGTCGAGCAGTGACTGATGTGGTTGGGGCGTCACATGTGATTTAGGGACTATCGAAGCTGCAACGATTTTTAATGGAGAATGATCATGTCACAACGTCGTCCGAACACTATCAGTCGAAGCAACAACCCGCGTCATGGCCATGTTTTTTCACCCTCTTCGCGGGCGCATTTTGAATGGCTGGCCGGGAGGCTCGACGAAGGAGCCTTGAATCAACGCGAGTCCGGTAAATTTTTTCCTCTGACTGCCGGCGGAATCAGAGATGCCTTTGCCAAAGATGACGATGCCAACGTCCCGCCGCCTCCAGATGGCAAAATTGCCAGTGCAAATCAACTGACCGGTGCTCGGCTGGATGCACCAGGGAGTCACTGGCAAAAGCATGATGTGCGTAGTGGCGAAATACTGGATTTTTCCTGGTTTTTCAGCGCGAAGCACGCCTCTCGGCGCTGGAACTATTTCTTGACGAAGGACGGTTGGAACCCTGACGAAGTGTTGTCGCGCGCGCAGTTTGAAGCTGAGCCGTTTTATACAGTGCAAATTAATCTGCAACCGCATTGGGCCCACGGCGAGCAGATGCTGCCCGCTTCACCCACCATCCATAGCGTCCCACTGCCTAAGCGTGACGGATACCATGTATGCCTGGCCGTATGGGAAGTTGCCAATACATCGATGGCTTTCTATCAGGTGATTGATCTGAATTTTGTGCCACCGGATGGGGGCGGCGAGCTTCCTGATACACCGACCGGGCTGGCCGCCGAAACAGTCACTGACAAACAGGTCGTGCTGAAATGGAATGCAGCATCCGGTCCGCATCCGATTAAGTCCTACCGTATTTGGCGAAATGGAGCCTTTTTTGTCGAGGTAGATTCGCCGAATCTTACGGTTACCGATAACAGCGTGGCGTTTGACACGCAGTACACCTTTGCCATCTGCGCAGTCGATGATCGGGGCAATGTCTCAGCAACGAGCCGTCCTATTCAAGTGCATACGTTGCCCGAAGGTGGAGTGGGACCTACTGCCCCGACTAACTTGCACAGCATGGACGAGACTGATCGAAGTATCAGGCTGATGTGGGGGGGGGGCCACAGGCACGGCGCCGATTGTGAATTTCCTGATCTATCGCGACGGTATTGAAATTGCATCTGTGAGTGCTAATCAGACCTCTTTCAACGATACGGGACTAATGGCAAATACCCGTTACAGCTACTTTGTGAAAGCACGCGACCTGGACGGTAAGTTGTCGTTACCGAGCAACGTGCTGAGCGTCAAGACTCAAGGAAGTGAATCGTATCCGGCATGGACGCTCAACACGCTCTATGCGACCGGGGTACTGGTGAGTAACATTGGCAAGCATTGGCGCTGCTTGCAGCTGCACACGTCGTACACGGTTGATTGGGAGCCAGGTAAGGAATCAAGTGTGACGCTTTGGGTTGAACATACTTGAGCAAGCGACTGGACTATTTATCTTGAGGATGAACATTCCAGCTTAGCAACAAATGAATGGCGGACCGTTTGGTCTGCCATTCGCTCTTCGATCTTACTTCGGATGAAGCGGCGGAAAGCTGCTATCACCCGTCGGGTCCTGAACTCGTTCTACAGTCGGCATCGTCCGATTCGCGCAATAGATACGATCACACCACTAACCTGTGGCGAGGGAGCTCGCTCCCGCTGGGCTGCGAAGCGGCCCCTCATTCGGATACCCGTTTTTCAAGGGCACCGGGTCACTTGTCTACGGCTGCTTCGCACCCGAGCGGGAGCAAGCTCCCTCGCCACAAATAGCGCTGCCCGGAATATCGCGGGTTAATTGGGGTTCAGCGGCGGCAAGCTATTGGCGTCTTCCGAATCGCCGATAGATACGATCACACCACTTAACCTGTGGCGAGGGAGCTCGCTCCCGCTGGGCTGCGAAGCGGCCCCTCATTCGGATACCCGTTTTTCA